>DATLVG010000082.1:0-16228 GCA_035577625.1 Candidatus Dormiibacterota bacterium | reverse complement strand
CTTTTCCGTATGGGACTCCTGCGCGGCAACGGCCGCCCTCGCTCGCGCCGCTTCATCGAATTCCTCCGAGGCCAATTTCCCCAATCCGAAGAACTAAAGCGCGAAGAACCCCGCATCATCATGCCGTGAAGGTTCCGTCCCCATTCGTCTAGTTATTTCGGGAAACCATGATTGCCGCCACTGCCGACACGACTACCAACGGGACAAGCGAATAGAGTAAGAGCGGAAGAACCAGCCCAAAGAGGAAGCCGTGTCTTCCGAACAAGATGGACAGAACTGGATGCCCTTCTATCGGTATTTTCATCGCCGCGAGCAGAAGTCCGAGCCCCGCGATAAGCGAAGCTAGAAAAACGTCCGTTAGAACTATGCGGCCCAAAATGCCTGAGACCGATCTCGCCATGGTTCAATTCTAACGGACGATCGAGAAATTTCGTCACTCAGACGTTGGTCAAACCGTGGTGGTCAACTTCAGGTTCAGCTTCATCTGCGTCAGAGGCAACACAGGCTTTTTCATCTCATCCCACGGCCGCACATCAAATCCGTACTTCTGCCGCAACTGCAAAACGCGATGGGCAATTTTCTTCCGGTACTCTTCCGGCGCATAAGTATTCCGCGCGTACCATTGCCTGTATTTCTCAACCAGCCGCGGAAATTTCTCCTGCAGGAACGGCATGAACACTTTCGAAGACGACGGCGTCAAGAACAAGACGCCCGAAGTAAACCACTGTGCCCCCGCACCGTGCGCCGCTTCCGCCACGGCCTCCAAGTCCCCTTCCCGATCCGTAATCCCGGGCAGGAGCGGCGAAGCAAACACGCCAGCGGAAATCTCCGCCTCCCGCAATTGTTTCAGCGCCGCCAATCGCAGCGCTGGCTGCGGCGCTCGCGGTTCCAGCAGTCGCGCCAACCGGCTCCGCGTCGTCGAAACGGTCATATTGATGAACAACGCAGACTTTTCCGCGATTCGCTTCAACACATCCAAATCCCGCAAAATCTGGTTCGACTTTGTCGTAATCGAAATACTCAACCCATCGCGCTTCGCCAGTTCCTCGAGACACGCCCGCGTCACTCCATATTCCTTCTCCGCCGGCTGATACGGATCTGTCGCCGTTCCAATCGCAATGTGCTCCGGCGCTACTCCGCCCGACGCCGCCGACTCATACGAATACTTCCGCGCAATCTCCTGCGGCAGATACGCTTCCGCTCCCTGCTTCACATAAATCCGCTTTTCGAATTCCGTCGCATCCAATTCCATGTACTCGTGTGTGTATCGCGCAAAACAATACTTGCAGCCAAACTCGCACCCTCTATAAGGATTAATCGTCCACTCAAACGGCACGCGGTTCGAATCGCAACGATTCAAGATTGACCGGACCGGCAGCACAAAATACTCCGGCCGTGCCGGAGAAGCACGCCGCGAGTCCGCGGGCGGAGATGATGCAGCGAGGCGGGCGATGCCAACCAGCTTCGTGGCGTCTACCCGAGGCGCTTGGTGTTCCTGCGGAGGGCAATCCGCCGGAACGCGCCCCTGTAATTCGCCACGTGGGCCATCGCAGAGCTGGGCAAGCTCTGTGGCCCTGTCGTTTGGGCTATGTTCAGGGCATTCAGGAAAGAGAGACAGCGTAGGAGTTGTTGCGGAGGGTACTGCGGAGAATGCCGGAGACATGGCCCACCTCGAAGATCTCGGGCAGTATTTCGCTTTTTGTTCGCTCTGTCAAGAACTATTTCGCTTTTTCTTCGTCTTTCTGTTCGCAGCCTGCTTCACAGCGTTGTTTAGTACTCGCCTTTCCCAACCCGGCAATGGAGCTCCAATCGGCGCTCTCGTGCTGTTTTTCTTCTCGCCTACCGCAGCCAACCTCTTTCTTTACTCCCCTTACCTTCCGGCTTAAGCTTTCCCATAGTCCGAACCCCGCGGATTCCCATCATCCGCAAAATTCCGTTCAGGAGTGGTCCCCGATGAACCGCAAACTTGCTCTCGCTGCCTCGGCCCTCTGTTGTCTCTCCGCCGCTCTGGCTCTCACACGCGTTCAGCGAACCGCCGCAACGCCTCTGCCCCAATCCAACGTTCAAACCATCACCTGCTCTTCCGATGACATGAACCGCCACACGTGTGAAGTGGACACCCGCGGTGGAGCGCAACTCACCCGCCAGATCAGTGGTTCGCCCTGCATCTTTGGCCGCACTTGGGGCTATGACGCCCGCGGAATTTGGGTAGACCGCGGTTGTCGCGCCGAATTTCAGGTAGGCACAAGCTCCTTCGGTGGTTGGGACAACGGTTACGACATCTACTGCGCCTCGGATGACGGCGGCCGCCACTTCTGTCCAGCTCGGACGGACATGGGAGTCCGTCTTTCCCGCCAGCGCAGTGGTTCAGAATGCATCTTCGGCCGCACCTGGGGCTACACCCGCCGCGGAGTCTGGGTCGATCAAGGCTGTCGCGCCGATTTTGATCTTGGTGCAATCGGCAGCAACAATTCGCCGCAAACTCAGGTGGTCTCCTGCTCCTCCGACGACATGCGCTGGCGCGCATGCCAGGCGGACACTTCGACCGGCGTTCGACTCCTCCGCCAGCGCAGCGAAGCCGACTGCCTATATGGGTCAACTTGGGGTTACGACGACCGCGGAATTTGGGTTGACCGCGGCTGCCGCGGCGATTTCGAAGTTGGCGGCGATTCCTACGGCCAGGAAGAAGACTCGTACAACGTAAGCGTGTCCTGCAATTCCGACGACATGCACCGCCACTTCTGTTATACGGGCGCGCACGGCGCCGTTCGCCTCGTAAAACGTCATAGCGAAGCCGACTGCGTCGAGGGCCGCACCTGGGGACAAGATCCTCGCGGTATCTGGGTCGACCGCGGCTGCCGCGCCGATTTCGAAGTTCTCGTTGGCGGCTATGGCAACGGCGGAAAAGGCGGCGGAAACTACGGCTCGAACCGCGGCCCCGATTGGAACTCTGGAGCCGTCACCGCTCTGTACTGTCCCTCCAATGATGGCAAGCGCCACTACTGCACCGCCGAAACGCGCTGGGGTGTTCGTCTCGTCAAACAACGTAGCGGTAGTCCCTGCACCCAAGGCAGCACGTGGGGCTATGACAACAACGGTATCTGGGTCGATCGCGGTTGCAGAGCGGATTTTGAATTCCTGACCCCGCGCCGCTGACAAACTTTCCTGGCGAAAGCCTTGGAGTGTTGATGAAATCTCCCTCTCGCACCCTGCCCGCGATTTCTTTCGCCGCAGCCCTTGTCGTTGGCACAGCTGTTGCCGCGCGCGCGCAAAATCCTCCGCCCGCAACGAAGCCGCAGACTTGGCCATCCACAAATTCCCAGGTGAAACCGCCCGCTAAGACTCCTATGGGCCCGCCCGTTTCCCAATCGCGCCATTATCCGATTCTGCTCATCGCGCAAGGCACAGACCCTTCCTGGAATCTCCGCCTCGGCATGAAAGGTCCCGAACGCCTCGAACGCGCTGGCTATCCGCCCATTCCGCTCGAACCGTCAGACGTCGAACAAGAAACCACCGGCCTGTCCTGGATTTACCATGCAAAGGATTCCCAAACGAACGCCGTCGTCGCCGTGCACGTTTCGCGTGAAACCTGCACCGACAGCACGTCCGACACGAAATACACGTTCCGTGTTTCGCTTGACCACGCCCAAATCGGTACGCTCAAAGGCTGCGCCAAGGTTGCACCCGAACAATTCCCCGAATTCAAACAAAAAAATCTCGATGACGACGATCCAGAAAAGCAAAAGCCCACGCCACCTACCGTCACCAATTTCAAATCGCCGGTCGCCGCCGCCTATCTCGACGCCACCGGCAAAGTTATGTTGGCCAGGAACGACGTCCCCAAACCCATCGTTCCGAAAGGCTTTGATCCATCTGTCTCACACGATGGCAAGCGCCTCATGTATCTGCGCGAGGAAAATGGCCCGGAAACCAGCATTCAGATAGTGGATCCGCTTACCGGAAAATCTTCCGAACTCACCCGCGGTCTCGTCAATTACGCCTTTTGGTCGCCCGACGACTCCCACATCGCCTTCGTAAAATCGGACGCGTCCGTTTGGCACATCTGGACAATGCCTGTGACAGCCGGCGCTCAACCCACCCAGCTTTCGCCGACGCCCGTCAATTTTTTGAACGGTTGGGCAGATTCACACTCTCTGGTCGGCGCAAACTCTAGCTCGTTCTTCTGGATCACCGACGACGGTGGCACCTCGCAGGTGCTCACTGCCCTGGATCTTTGCGGTCCGGATTTCGAATCCGACTCCGCATCCACGGTCCGCGTCAATCCCGCCAATTCAGACTTGCTGCTGGTTTCCGGATCCCTTTTGAAAACACCCTCCGGCTCTCCCAAGGATCCCAAATCCGGACTCGGCGCCGATCTTTTTCTTTACGAACTGCGCTCCAAGCGCCGCGTCCCATTAAACATTTCCAATCTTTTCCCAACCAAGGGCGAATGGTCCCGCGACGGTCTCCAAATCTTCTTCACTAGCCGCGACTCAACCGGAAAAAACTTCATCTATCGCATCTTCTGGGACGCCACCGGTCTCAAGAAAATCCGCGCGGGCTCCGACCTCGTCATCGGCCAGTAAAAGCGACCTCCGGTTTTCGCTTTTCGTCTCCTACCCTTTCGTACAGGTGCCCCTTAAGTGCCCGTTTTGCCGTTTTCACACAGCACCGCGCTCCCGGGCGCTATACTCCCACAATGGCGACCCCTCCCCAACCAGTTCCTCCGCGTCCCGTCAGCATTCTCGTACTCGACGCTGACCCCGCCGGTGGCACCGCTGTTCGCCAAATTCTCGACGATGAAGGTTGGCGCGTCCGCGTTATACCCGACACAAAGCTTCTTCTCAGCGAACTTAAATCCGCCGAGTGGTCGTTGGTCATCGCCAACATCGCCCAAATCCCGCTCGATGGTCCCATCTTCGCAATCCTCCGCGAACTAGCCGGCGTCCCCATCGACGAAGGCGGCCGCCTTCGCGTCCTCTACATGGTTCCTTCCCTAAGCGGCGCTCAATACGTGCAGGCCCTCGAAGCCGCGCGGCTTCCTTACGTCGTTCGCCCTTACCATCTTCACGATTTCTTGGAAAAAGTCAGCGACCTGCTCGTCGAAGTGAAAGCCATTGACGTCGCGCTGCGCCAGGTTCGCCACGAATTTGGCGGCTTGCGCAAAAAGAAAAAAGAAGCCGGACGTACCAACTCCATGTTCGCTTCCCGCGATGCCTATTCCTCCTACACGGAGGAAGAGCTGGCCGATTACGAGCGTCAGGAATCTGAATTTAATAAGACGCGGCGCCGCGGCCCCAACACCAATCTCGGCGGCAATAACCGCTAATTGTTTGACGGAAAGAACCGCCTGGAGAGAATTTCCGCGCTACTTCGCCGGATGCGCCGCGCGGTACGGCGCGAAATCGTCCCAAACTCTCCTCACCAACACCGGATCTAACGCCTTCGTCAACGGCGTCGTCGGATCCTTCTCCGAAAAAATATCCAACGACATCTGCGTGCAGCTCGGCGAAAAAGCTTCCGGCGCATACTCGTACAACCCTTCGAACGTCGTATCCACTTCCCTGCCGCGCGCCATCAACCCAAATTCGTGCCGGCCTGGTTCAATCGGCGCCACCGGAGTTCCATTGCACCGCAAAGTCATACTCTGGAATCCATTTTTGAATTTTATCTTCAGGAACATTCCGAACTTCGGTCTCACCCGCACGTGAACGACGGATTCGTAGTCTTGCGCTTCCGCCAGTGCGCTCTCCGGCGGCTTCGCGTCGGATGCATCGCCTCCCGTTCGCTTCGCCGACTTTCTCGCCGCGTACATCTCTTGATCGTGCCGCAAAAAATAATTCAGTGGGGGCGTATAGACCGCAATTTCAAATTCGCCGGCGTCGAAGAAATACGGCTTCGTATCCATTTTGGCTTGCGAAAGCAGCGCCTTCAGCGCATCCGCGGGAAATCGGTCCTCCGGCTCAACCGGCAGCAATTCCTTTGACGGCGGCGCGCTTCCCGTCATGCTTTTCTTCGCCTCCTCGATCAATGGCCGCGCTTCGGCAATTGGCACAATGTACGCCAGCGTTCGCTGTTCCGCTTTTGCAATTCCCGCCGCTTCCCCGGCAAGCGTAAACAGCGGCCCGCCCGAATTACCCGGATTGATCGTGATATCGCTGACGATTGAATCTTTTTCCACCTTGCTGATCACGCCCGTCGTTAAAACTTTTTCCCGCCCGAACGGATTCCCGATCGTAAACACCCGCTGTCCCACTTCTATGTGCGTGCCTTCGACTGGTGCCAGTGGCGCCACGTGCGCTTCCGGAAACGCCGCCGGGTTTACCCACAACACCGCGATATCTTTGTCCGCATTATCCGCCAGCAATTTCGCCGGCACCTTGCGCACCTTGTCGAATTGCAGCGCCAGATAGTTCGACTTTCCCACCACGTGATGGTTCGTCACCACGAGTCCCGACGAGTCCACCAGAAATCCCGATCCCATTCCAAATTCCGACCGCACGGTAAAAATCGACCCTTTCAATTTTTCAAACAGCGCCGTCAAATCGCCCGGCGCATTTCCGCCCGTGCTCGCCGGCTCCGGCGTCCCTGCTTCCACCTTTGCATTGTCATTCGTCAGCGTAACTTCTTGCTCCGCGCCCTTCACCGCCGTCTCGAAACTCCACAAATATTTCTTTCCGCCAAACTCAATTGCCTTCGTCGTCGAAAAAACGTACTTCCCTTCTGCAAGGTCTGCTTGCACCGCGCCATCGAGACCCGTTTTCACTTCCATTTGCGCGCCAGTCGCCACATTCTTCGTTTTCACAACGAGAAACGGCACCGGCTTCTGATTCAGATCCTTATCCACCAGAATCGCGCGAATCTTTACGCGCACGGGCGCCGCTTGCGGCCGCGCCACCGCCATAACGACCGCCGGCATAGCTAAAATTGTCGCGAGAATTCGTACGATTGGCCTGGGCATGGGAACTCCTCACTGCCGCTTCTCTACCGCAATCCTCTCACTTGCTATCGCTTTTGCAAAGCTGACGGTCGCCGACCTCTCACTAGCTGCACTTCGCCACAATCAGCGTGATGTCATCCTGCTGCTCGCCCGCTCTGAACCTCCGCACTTCGTCCACTACCGCCTCGATCATTGCGCCAGGCGCCTTCTCTCGATTCCCCGTCAGCACTTTCGTCGTCCGCTCTTCTCCGAACTCTTCTCCTGCATCATTCGAAGATTCCGTCACGCCATCCGTGTACAGCACCAACGCATCTCCAGCAGACAATTGCCGCTCTTCCACGACGCATTCCCACTCCCTAAACAATCCCAGCACTGTCGCCGTCGACGACAAACGCTCCACGCTGCCATCGCCGCGCAATAAAACTCCTGGCAAATGTCCGCAATTCGCGTAGCGCAACTTCCGCGTTGCATCGTCGTATTCCGCATAGAAAAACGTCGCATAATCCCCATCGGACGTATTCTCATAAAACAACTGGTTCACCGACCGCAAAAATTGTCGCGGCTCATCTGCCGCAATCGCGCACTGGCTTCGGAAATTCGCCTGCAAATTCGCCATCAAAAGTGCGGCAGGCATTCCCTTTCCCGCAATATCTCCGATCACCAGCCCCAGCCGCCCTCGTCCCAAATCCAGAAAATCGTAATAGTCCCCGCCAACATGCCTTGCCTGCGAACAAGCGCCTGCATACTCCAGCCTCTTCGCCGCCGGCATCCTCTGCGGAAAAAGTCTCGCCTGCACTTGCCGTGCAATCTCCTGTTCCTGTGCCGCGCGTCGCTCCGCTTCCAGAATTTCTTCCGTCTTGCGCCGCTGCTCTTCCACCAGCCGCGTCGCCTGATTGAATTCAATCAACGAGAACCGGTTTCCATCCACATCCTCAAAATTCGCCAGCACGCTTCCATATAGCGCCGTCTCTGGCGCGCGATCGAACCGCACTCCCCGCTCGTTCCATTCCCGGTATTTCGCTTGTACGTTTTCGGTCAGGAATACAATCTGGCGGGCTTTTCCAATCAGCGCATGCTCGTCGGAACCCGGCAATGGCGCAACCAGCGCAATTCTTGCTGTCCCATCTGGCGGCGCAACCATTACCCACCGGCCACGCTCGGGATCCGTATAGTCCAGCGCCACGTTGAAACCTAGTCCGTCCACAAAAAACCGCAAGCTTCGTTCCTGATCCCGCACAAACAGCGTCACTTGTTGCAGCAGAAGATAAGGATCGGTCCGATCCAGTCGGGTTGCAGGCTTGATGTTCCACAGCGGCGGGCGCGTGTCGCTCATCGCGCGATTATAAATCGAAAGCTCAGCCCGGTTCCGCTTCTTCCCACATCGCCGCCATTCTGCGTTTGCGCCCCCAGCTAATCGAACCTTAGACGACGCGCGTCCAAACTACTCCTGCGCCGCCAGCCGGCATCTCATTACGTATGCAACCGCCGCGCCCGCCCGTCTCTTCCTTCCCCAATCTCCTCGAAGCGTTCGCTTTCTCGGCCGTCATCCTCCTCTACATTTGGCGCTGGCAAAGCGCTCCACTGCGTACCTGGCTCATCTTTCCGGCTTGGCTCCTCCTCAGCTTCGTTCTCCGTCGCGACTCACCCAAAACTCTCGGCTGGCGCGCAGACAATCTCAAAGCCGCCGCCCAACTCGCCGTCCCGGTTTTCGCGGTCTTCATCGCAGCGATCATTCTTGCCGGCATCGCACTCGGCGGATTGCACCGCCTGCCCGTTCATCTCATCGAGCCGCGCCGCTTCATCGGTTATTTCGCATTCTGTCTTTTGCAGCAGGTGGCCTTGCAATCCCTTACGATGAACCGTTTGCTCCGCGCTTTTTCCAATCCCAATCTCGCGGCCCTTATTGGCGGTCTACTCTTCGCCGCCCTTCATTGGCCAAATCCTGTCCTTGTTCCTCTCACGCTCATCGGCGGCACGGCCATGTGCTGGCTCTTCTCGCGCCAGCGCAACATTCTTCCTCTCGTCCTCGGCCAAGCCATTCTCGGCGCTCTCGTCTTCTGGGCTTTCCCCATCGCCTGGCACCATTCCATGCGCGTCGGCCCCGGCTACTATTCCTTCCACCTCTAACTCACGCCTCTTTCTTTGCGGTTGTAGTGGCGGGGCTTCAGACCCGTTCTTTTTCCTTTTTCTTGTCCTCGTAATGTCATTCCCTCAGATTCGCTCTTTCCCGCCTGCCTCGTGGCATCGGCTTCAGCCTGTGCTCTTAGCTCTGAGATAGTTATGTTGATAGACTTCTGGCTACCCAAGAATCTTTCCGGCTAGCCAGCCGAGCGAACTCTAACCATGGCCTTCTACCGAAATCACATCTACCCACACCTGGTCAAAGGTCTCGGAGACCCAAAACCAATCCAGAGAATTCGCGAGGACCTGTTGCCGCAAGCGCACGGTAATGTTCTTGAAATTGGCGTCGGTCCCGGCGTCAATTTCGTTCACTATGATCCCGCGAAAGTGACCAAACTGTACGCGCTGGAACCGAATCCCGGAATGATTCGCATGGCCGAGCAGCAACGCAGCCGCACAAAACTCAACATCGAGTTTATCGACTTGCCGGGAGAGCGCCTGCCTCTGGAAGACAACAGCCTTGACACAGTCGTGAGCACTTTTACGATGTGCACGATTCCCGGCGTCTCGGAAGCAATTCAAGGTCTGAGGCGCGTCCTGAAGCCGGACGGCAAGTTCATCTTCTTTGAACATGGAATCGCTCCCGATCCAGACGTGCAGCGTTGGCAGAAGCGAATCGAACCGCTCTTTCAGTTGGTCTTCGAGGGCTGCCACCTCACTCGCGACATTCCAACTCTCATCAACAAGGGCGGCTTCAAAATCGAGCACATCGATACGGCTTATCTCGCCCCGTTCCCAAAATCAGGCTCCTACTGCTTCTGGGGTGTCGCCCGCGCAAAGCTGTAGAAGCTGCCGCTTCTCATCTCAATCCCTCGCGCGCTCTCAACCTAACACCGCCATTCCGACCGGAGTAACCTCTACCGCTTGAGGCACCGCAGCCCTCCCCCGAGGAGGTCAACAAAGCCACTTAAAGTCCCTTTGTTTTCAGCACTTAAAAAAAAGGGTGGGGGAGGGGAAGTTTTGATACTCCCCACAAGAAATCTCGCCGTTCGTTTCCCAAAAGGTTCCCGTCGCAAGTTTTCCCGATTCCGTCGTTCTACCTCCAGTCGCGCTGCAAGCTCGTCTCGCAGCCGCGTCTCTGGAGGCTTCTCATGGATCGTTCCGTACTCTCTGCCCTCTTCGGCAGTCTCATCGGTATTTCGACTCTCGGCCTGCTCGGCTTTGTCTCGGTCAATCCTTCGCCCACGCCCGGTTCGCCCAAAGGCGACGGCAACTGGCGTCTGCTCAACCCCATCACTTACGAAAACATCAGCGTCTTTCCCGTCGTCGCCGGTTCCACCTATGACACGGGACATTTCCTCACCCTCGAAGAGGGTCTCGCTTCCGGCGAAGTCATCGTCAGCGAACAGGGCAGCACCGGCATCGTGCGCAATCGCGGCGACCGCGTCACGTCAAACTATTCTGGCGGAGCCAGCGTCAATCAACTCGTCCTCGTCAACCGCAGCAAGCGCCCGCTCCTCCTTCTTGCCGGCGAACTCGTCAGCGGCGGCAAGCAGGACCGCATCATCGGCAAGGACCGCATCGTTCCCGCCGGCGCCGACCCGCTCCCGCTCGATGTCTTCTGCGTCGAGCACGGCCGCTGGTCTTCCGGTGCAAACTTCTCCGCCGCCAAAACCATCGTTCATCCAAGCGTCCGCGAACAAGCCGCCGTCAATCAGAAGCAAACCGAGGTCTGGAACGCCGTTCGCTCCGGAACGACGGCGTCGGTTGATGTCTCAGGTATGGGCAACGGCGCTGGAAAAGCCGCACCGGCACCGCGTGTTTCCGGCGAAGCGCTTTCGCTCACGATTGCAAACGAAGCGCCGACCGAGTCTTACGACAAGCTCTACAACAGATCACACAGTATCGGCGGCTCGGTCGATTCCTTTGTGGAAGAGGTCCAGCGCCGCTTTCTGAAAGAAACCAGCGGCCTCAAGAACGAACGCGTTGTCGGCGTGGTCGTTGCCTACGGAGGCGAAGTCGCCTGGAGCGACATTTTCGCCTCCGAAGATCTTTTCTATAAATATTGGACGAAGCTTCTCCGCAGCTATGCCGTCGAAGCCCTCGCGCGTCCGAATTATCGTGAAGCCGCCGATCGCGACGACGCGGAGCAATTCCTCGTTTCCTTGCGCGGCGTCATCAAGGAAGAAACCGAGCCCGGCGTCTATCGTTGGCGCGAAATCAACCACGGCCGCCTTTCGCAAATCGAACTCGACGCGCTCGAGCCAAAGGCCATCACGCTTCACCGCTTGCTGCTCCGCCGCACGAGCTAAGAAAGTTTTTGCGAATGGAAATTCAGAGCGGCCCGAATTGCTTTACCTGGCTCGCATCGACGGACGCGGCATAAATTTCCGCGACATTCGCCGTCCAGCTCGGATGCTTCAGCGTCGGCGCGATTTCCGCTAGCGGCGCCAGCACAAAATTCCGCTGCAACATTCGCGGGTGCGGAATCTGCAGTTCCGGCAACTCAATCGTTTCGTCGCCGTAGAGCAGAATATCCATATCCAGAATCCGCGGCCCTTTCGCAAACTCTTTCTGGCTTCCGAGTTGCGTTTCCATTCCGCGAAGCATGCGCAACAGTTCGAGCGGCGCAAGCGCGGTCTCCGCTTCCGCCGCGCAATTCAGAAACCACGGCTGCTCCAGATAATCGACCGGCTCGGTTTCATACAATGAAGATACTCTCGTCACGGGCACGCCAACGTCGGGAAGCGCGGCAATCGCTGCACGCAGATTCCCCGCGCGGTCGCCGAGATTCGATCCAAGCGAAAGATAGACCGTATGACTCGCCATCAGTTTTCAGCATACCGCGTCGGCGGCGGCAACGCGCTGCGCTTAGTGATGATCCCAATAGTCCGTGGGACGGTCGTCGTTCAGCAGCGCCGGAGGAAACACCCAGTAGTCCTCGCCGAACGGAATATTTTTTGGCCAGAGTTGATCGAGCGTTTCGCCGTCGTAGAGCACGCCGCCCTTAATGACGTACGCGATGTCGGCGCTGTTGTGAATGTCGTCGAGCGGATTCTTGTTGAGCACGTCCAGGTCGGCTAGTTTACCAACGGTAATGGACCCAAGGTCCTTGTCCATGCCGAGATAGTGAGCGCCGTCGTTCGTCGCCATTTCCAGCGCGCCCATCGGGCCCATCGCGGAGGAGTACATCCAAAGCTCCCACTGCGAATCGATGCCCTGCTGCTGCCCGTGGCCGCCGAGCGACCCGTACCCGCCCGCCGCCCGAATATCGGCGACGGCTTGCGCGATCAGCGGAAAACTGTAATCCGTTTCCGGGCGCATCATCCGCCGCCGGGCATGCGGAAGAATTTCGCGCCACGGCGTCCAGCGCAGGAGTTTGGAGTCTTTGAACCAGTCGAACGATTGATAGAAGTATTCTTCGTTCCACGGTCCCGGCCCCGCGACGATCGCCGTCGGTGAATACGTGACGTGCGCCATGCCGAAAAATTTTGTCGCGTCGCCGTAAAGCGGCGCGTACGAAAGCGGGTGCTCAAATCCGGTCTGGCCGTCCATGGCCATTCCGAGATCGTACTCGAGGCTGCCGCCCTCGGCGGTTACGTTGAGGCTGTATTTGCGCGCGATTTCAGTGATCCATTGATGCTGCTCGCGCTTCGTTTGCATGTACTGCTTTAAAGTGATGACGCCGTAGCTGGCGAGCCGCTTGATATTTTGTTCGGCGATTTCGTAACTGGAGAGATCGTTGTTGCGGAATCCATCGCCGGCATAAAGAGGATCACCGGAAGAAAATGTGCGCGGGCCGATCATTTCGCCGGCATCCACCAATTCCGCGGGAGGAAAAACATTTTGCGACCACGCGGCAGGATCGAAGGTCGTCGTGATTCCGTACGCGAGATTGCTGGCGATTTCGTAATCGTGCGGCGGGGTGATTCCCGTGTATTCGCTGTAGTGATGCGCGTGCATGTCGATGAGGCCGGGAATAATTGTTTTGCCTTTGACATCGATGACCCGATCGATTCCGGACGTGGAGCATTCGCCGACGCACGCGATGCGCGCACCGCGAATAACGATCGTGCCGTTTTCGACGACTTTGTGATTGTCGAAGGTGAGAATTCTTGCGTTGGTGAGTGCGAGCGAGCCGGAAGGGATATCGCGCTGGACTGAAAGTTTGATTTCCGTCGTGTCGGTTTTTGCAGAGTCGAGATGATAGATGAAATAATGATTGGCGCTGCCGAATTCAAGCGTTTGTGCGTCACGGAAGTGCGGGAAGTTTCCACCTTCCTTGCTGACTTGCTTCAACGGCAAGACGGAATTTTGTTTGTCGATGAGGGGAGGCTTTCCGGCAGTGCCAGCTGCAGGAAAAGCAAGCGTATAGACATTATCGCCCTCCTGAAATGCGGCGGTTTTTAGATCGGGCGAAACGGTGGCTTCGTCGGCGTAAGGAAATACGAGATGGACGCGGCGGTCGGTGCCGTCGAGTTTGACGGAGACGAAATTGATAATGAGCGGGCGGCGAGCTTCCGGATCTTTGTTTGGAAAATATTCGGGATAGTAGATGCGCCCATCGGTTCCAAATGTTGGAGCGACGATTTGATTGCGTTCCAAATAGCCGGACGGGCGAGGCGTGCGGACGATTTGTTTCGTGTCGCCGCTGGAAGCGGGAACAGAGACGAGGTCGTACCAGGTATTGGAAATCCAGGACTGGCCGCGGAAGAATGCGCCGGAGCTGCGCGCGACGACAATCGTGGAACCGTCGGGCGACCACGCGGGATGAATGTACTCACCGGGTTCTTTGGTCAGTTGCAGGGGAGAAGAACCGTCGCTGGAGATTCTCCAGACGGCGCCGCCGAGTTTTTCGTCCCATGAAGTGAACGCGATGAACCTTCCGTCCGGGGACCATGCGGGAGAATATTCCATCGGCGAAAAATCCTTTGCGGTTAAACGGTGTGGCGTGCCGTTCGGCAAATCCATTGTCCAGATGCGGCCAATGGCCTGGAATGCAAGTTTTTTGCCATCGGGCGACGCGGTGTGCCATCGTGCAAAACGCATCGGGAATGCATCGTCGGTGAGGCGGCGATCGGTTTTTGCCATTTCTGAAATCGTGCGGTGAACGTGCGCGGTGAATGGAATCGTTTCGACCTTCCCGGAGTCGATCCAGAGGCGGTGAATTTTACCGCCTTGGGAAATGACGATGGATTTTCCATCGTGCGCCCACGAGTATCCGGGAAGCATGCGCCAAACGCCCCACGGCTCGGCGGAATCCACTTCGATCGGGTCCATCGCGACGCGCTCGGCACCGGTTTGCAAATCGCGCAGCCAGAGCGCGGTACGCGGACCGAATTTGTGCCCCTTATAAGAGAAAGTTCCATTGGGAATCCGGCGAGCGAAGGCCAACCACCGGCCATCCGGCGAAATTTCCGGACCGATCGCGCCACCGTTCGAGATGCGGTATTGCTGTTCGCCGATACCGGAGGTGACTTCTTCTTTTTCTCCAGTGCGAAGGGTGATTCGTTTTATTTGATAGAAACCTTGCACTACGTCGTCGTGACCGGCGTAAAAAGACGGTTCGCCGGCTGCGTACTGAAAATAGACGTAGCGGTCATCGGGCGAAACGCTGGGCCATGACGCGGCTTTGTCTTCCTTGCCGCTGACGATTTCGAGACCCTTGCCGCCGTCGCGGTGATAGAGCCAGATGCCGGGAGGCGGCGGAGTTTCGAGTCCCGTGGCGACGGAGCGGCGGCGGACGAGAATGTTTTGGCTGTCGGGAGTCCAGACGGGTTCGTAGGCACGAACTTCCTTGTCTTCGAAAACGGCGTGGGGATTCGAGCCGTCAGCATTCATGACCCAGAGATTGTCCTGGCCACCGCGATCGGTAATGAAAGCGATGAATTTTCCGTCGGGAGAAAAACGCGGATGCGCGTTGAGAGCGACGCCGCTGGATTGCGTGAGACATTCGGCTTTTCCGCCGGAGACGGGCATGCGATAGATGTGCGCGAGAAGATCGAAGGCAATCCATTTTTGGTCAGGGGAGATATCAACGGACATCCAAGTGCCTTCGGAAGTATCGAAATCGATGTCGCGCGTCTTGCCGCGTGCGAGCGTGGTGTCCCATTTCGCGGCGGGCTTGTCTTTTTCCTTATCTTTGTCTTTCTCTTCGCCATGAGAGGAAGGAGGGCTGACAAGGGATGCCGCAAAAAAAGTGAAAAGAAAAATTGCGCGAAGGGCTGGTGAACTCATACTTTTGCTCCATGGATGCGTCGTAGGCGGCCGGAGACGATGGGCCAAACGAGAAGCACTGTAGCAGAACAGCGCCACCCATGAGGGATTTCCTCAACAGCCTCCGCGAGGGTCAATCGGGAGTGGCCGAGTGGAGGGGCTGCGACATTTCGTATTCGAAAATATTGGCGTCGTTGGGATAGGGTTCGGTGCGGCCGGTTTTTGTGAAGCCGAGATGTTCGTAGAAACGGATGGCGGAGCGGTTGTTGCTGGTGACCATCAAGAGCAGGGCGTGGAGGTTGCGAGAGCGAGCCCAATCGAGAACGGCGTCCACCAATAGACGGCCGACTCCGAGCTGGCGATGAGTAGGCGCGGTCCACATGGACACGAGCTGAGCGTGCGTCGGATCCTTGTCGTCGAGTAAAGAGCCGGCGATGCCGCAGGCGGCGGCGCCGTGCATCGCAACAAAGCCAACGCCGCGTTCGCCATTCCAGCGTTCGACGCGCCGAGCCCACTCGGCATCGTCAAACTGAACTTCTCGCGCATAGGTCGAGCCGAAGGCGTAGGGAGCTTCTTGTAAAGCGCGGAGACGAACGTCTTTGAAGACGCCGATGTTCAGCGGGGTGATACGCTCGATTGGAATCGGTGACATAAGTGCAATTTTATCGCACAAGAGGATGCTGATCGAGCGGACACGCGAAAATTCGAGCGGTCGCGTCGCATCTAGACGGCGCCCGCGACCAGTTGAGAACAACCCCATGGCCGGAACAAAGAGCGGCTAGCAACAGAGTCGGCTAGTAGTTTTCGCGCTTGGCGTGGGCGGATTGCTTTTCGCCTTTGTAGAGTTTCCAGGCGCCGTCGATGACGTAGGCGTGGATGGCGTCGGCGTCTTGCACGGTCATTTTCATGTTGGGGAAAGCGAATTTCGGCGGATCGGAAAAGCCGGGCATG
>DATLVG010000081.1:0-2091 GCA_035577625.1 Candidatus Dormiibacterota bacterium | reverse complement strand
ACTTTGCCGGTGTCCGCGTTGACGACGGCCATCACTTTTTCGTCGCAAACGGAAAAGAGACGACGAGACTTGAGATCCATGGAAAGGCCGGAGGGCGATTTGCAAGGAGCGAGCGGCCAGCGATGGGTTTCCGTGAGTTTCTGCGCGTCAAACTGGACGAGTTCGGATTTGTCTTCGATGTTCACGAAGATGCTGCCCTTGCCGTCGGCAACGGCAAATTCGGGTTTACCGCCGAGAGCGAGGGTCCCCGCCACAGTGCCGTCCGCGGCGTTGATCGCAGTAGTGTTCTGGCCGCGGCCATTGAGAGTGAAGACACGCTTGGTGACGCTGTCGTAGACGATAGCGTCAGGATTGGCATCGGTCTTCGCGGTGCCGACGGTTTTCAGAGACCTGATGTCGAAGATGACGGCGGTGTTGGTGCGGCCGGCGCTAACGAAGCCTCGGCCGAGGTCTGGAGCGAGCGCAATGCCGTGAACGCCCGCAGTATCCGGAATATCGCCTTCAATGGCGTAGGTATCGGCGTTTAGCACCACGACATGAGAACCGTGGGAGATGTAAACGCGGCGGGCATCGGCATCGACGTTGAGATAGTCCCAGCCTTCATCACCGGGAACAGGAACCGATTTGATGAGGTGATAACCGGAAGAACCCGGCGCGGGTGATGCAGCGCGAGACAGCATTCCGGCGCAGAGAATCATTGCGACGGAGAGGGAACCGAGGGTTATGAGGACAACAAAACTTTTACGCATGGAGTTGCTCTCCTGAAATGCAGCGCCTTTGATGGAGACTAAGCGCAGCTATCTATACTGCGATCAACCTAAACCCAGGATAAATGCCACGAGCCTCGAAACCAGATTTTCGGTTCGGGCTCGCGACGTGCGCAGTTAGTTGTTTGCTTTGTGTTCTTGGAACCAGCCGGCGACGTAGAGCATTTTGGCGATGTGATGGCTGGGACGGCGGCTGATGCCGTGCGGCTCTTCCGGGACGCGGACGAGGACGGCGTCGATGTTGAGAAGTTTCAGAGCCGAGTAGAACTGCTCGGCTTCGGAGATAGGTGTGCGGTAATCCGCTTCGCCGGTCATGACGAGAGTAGGTGTTTTGACTTTGGCGACGAGATTGGTGAGCGAGCGTTGCATGTACTGCTCGGTGTTCTCCCAGGGATTGCCGGGGAACCAATACTTTGCGGTCCAGGGAATGTCGCTTGTGAGGACAAAGCTGTACCAGTTAATGACGGGATAGAGGCACGCTGCGGCGCGAAAACGTTCGGTGTGCTCGATGGTCCACGCGGTGAGGACGCCACCGCCGCTGCCACCCGAGACAAAGAGATTGTTCGTGTCGATGTAGCCTTTGGCGATGACGGCGTCGACGCCGCTATTGAGGTCGGCAAAATCGTCACCGGGATAGGAGTGGTGGATGAGATTGGCGAATTCTTCGCCGTAGCTGGTGCTGCCACGCGGGTTGGTGTAGAGAACGACGTAACCCATCGAGGCCCAGACCTGTTTTTCAAAATCAAAGCGATCACCGTAATCGCCGAACGGGCCGCCATGAATTTCAAGAATGAGAGGATATTTTTTGGTGGCGTCGAAATCGGGAGGAAGAACGATCCAGCCCTGGATTTCGCGTTGGTCTTTTGAAGATTTGTATTTGATTTCTTCGACGTGGCCGGGTTTTTTCTGCTCGAGCAATTCTTGATTAAGCGAGGTGAGCACCTTCATCGCGCCCCTGTCGCTGATGGCGACGTCGCCGGGGATGTCGGTGCGGCCGTAGGTGAAAGCGAGAACACCGGAATGCGCGACGGAGAAAGAGCCGCCCCCATACGCACTGGTGGCTGCCGCAACGTGTTCAGCAATTTTCTTGAGAGAGCCGTCGGGAGAAAGGAAGCCGATTTTTGTGTCGCCTTGATCGTTGTACTCAAAGTAGACGCCGCTGTTATCGGGCGCCCATTGAGGATTCCCGATGTCGCGGTCGAGTTTGTCGGAAATGGAACGGGAAGCGGTGCCGTCGCGCTTCATGAGGTAGAGCTTGGTGGTTTGGTGGCCCTGGTAGCGGTCGTCAAAACCGGTGTAAGCGATCCACTTTCCGTCGGGAGAA
>DATLVG010000080.1:0-3780 GCA_035577625.1 Candidatus Dormiibacterota bacterium | reverse complement strand
TTTTGTTGCGCGATTTTGGCCATTTCGGTCATCTTCTGAAGCAGAGCGACAGTCAGCATCAATCCGACAAAGAGTCCGATAGCAATCGCCCAGATGCGCCACGTGCGCTTGAGGAAAGCCACAAAGTCCGCTAATTGCGACTCCGCGGTTTTCGGCCCTGCGATCCTTACTGGTGAATAGCGCGAGGCAGCGGTTGATGCGTCGTTTTTTGGCGCCGTCGATGCATCGATGGGAGCCGGCGTTTCCGCGGCCGGTTCCGTCGGCGAGGTCGTTTGCGATGCACTCGAAGACACGGGCTCGTGGAGCTTTGTGTCATCCATATCGTTACCGCCTTTCGGGCTGTATTGCCATCATCGCGCTTTGCGGCGGCTGTGGCACCGATTTTTGGACTTTTTAGCTATCCGGTAACCCTGTTCCAAAGGACACTTCCGCACCGGCGCGCGAGGCAGCCTTTTCGCTGGAATTTGCAAGACGGGCTAGCGAATCTGATTTAGTAGCGGCACGAGGACGTGGTAGATGCCTGCACCGATCAGCGCGGCGCCGGGGATGGTCAGGACCCAAGCGACAACGATGCGGCGCGTGACGCCCCAGCGGACGGCTGTGAGGCGGCGCGACGCGCCAACGCCGACGATAGCGCCGGTGATCGTGTGCGTTGTGCTGACGGGAATGCCGAATTTGGCGTTCATGACGAGCGTGAGCCCGCCGGCGGTTTCCGCGGCGAATCCGCCGAACGGCGTGAGCTTGGTAACGCGCTGGCCCATTGTCTTGATGATGCGCCAGCCGCCGGCCATCGTGCCGCCACCCATCGCCAGGTGACAGACGATGATGACCCAGTAAGGAACCGTAAAGGATTTCAGCAGGCCACCGGCGACAAGGGCGGTGGTGATGATGCCCATGCCTTTTTGCGAATCGTTGGTACCGTGGCCGAGGCTGAAGAGTGCGGCGGAAAGAAGTTGTAAGCGGCGAAACCATTTGTCGACGCGCTGCGGGCGCTGCTTGCGGACGAGCCAACTGGTGAGGATTGTAAGGAGAATGGAGAGCGCCATGCCTACGAACGGTGAAATGAGAATGAAAAGAACCGGCTTAACCCAGCCGCCGAGGATGAGGGCTTTGAATCCAGCATGGGATACGGCAGCGCCGCCGTAGCCTCCGATCAATGCGTGAGAGGAACTTGTGGGCAGGCCGAGGATGAGCGTGATGAGGTTCCACGTAATGGCGCCGAGAAGGCCGGCGAGAAGCACCTGCTGGGAAATCATCTCGATGTGAATCATGCCCTTACCGATGGTGCTGGCGACGGCGGTACCGAAGAAAAATGCGGCGATGAAATTCCAGAAGGCAGCCCAGGCTACGGCGCGAAACGGCGTAAGGACGCGCGTGGAGACAACGGTGGCAATGGAATTCGCGGCGTCATGCCAGCCGTTGGAAAACTCGAAGGCGAGCGTGAGGCCGATGACGACGATGAGAAGTTGGAACGCGGTCACAGGTTAGGCGCTCTTGAGGATGACGCCTTCAATCACGTTGGCGACGTCTTCACATTTATCGACGGCGGTTTCGATGACTTCGAAGATTTCCTTCCACTTGATGATTTGGACGGGATTGGTTTCTTCGTCGAAAAGCTTAGCGATGAGCGTACGGCAAATGCGGTCGCTCTCGTTTTCGTAGCGGTTGATTTCGATGCAGTGCTTGAGGGCCTTTTCCGGCGTGCTAAGGGAGTGGACAGCGGAGGAAACTTCGACGGAGGCCGAGACCAGCACTTTGACGAGATCGAGCGTGCCTTCCCTAACCTTGTCGACGCGATAGAGAACGAAGCGGCTGGCGGCGGCGTCAATGAGGTCGATGACGTCGTCGATTTGGCTGCAAAGCTCGTGAATGTCTTCGCGATCGAACGGGGTAATGAAGGTTTGGTTCAGCTTGGTCAGGATGCCGTGTGTGATTTCGTCGCCTTCATGCTCGATGGCTTTGACGCTCTGCACCTGTTCCGGGACGCCGGTGTAATGGGAGAGCATCGCCTGAAGCGCTTTGGCTCCGACGACGACGTTGTCCGCTTGTTTGGCGAAGAGGTCGAAAAAACCCTCTTCGCGCGGCATAAACCGCTGCAAAAGTCCTGGCATGTTGTCCGACTCCCCCTGGAGAGTTCGTGAAACGAGGCGGGAGCAGTTTAGCGGAGGTGAGAGGGAGAGGCAACTTGGACAAGAAAAAAGGCGGCCCGGAGGCCGGACCGCCTTTTTGTTGATTGAGGTTTTGAGCTAGCTGGAAAAATCTTAGTACATGCCGCCCATGCCGCCACCGCCAGGACCGCCGGCAGCAGCAGCCTTCGGACTGTCTTCCTTCAGCTCGGCAACGAGAGCTTCGGTAGTAAGCATCAGGCCTGCGATTGACGCTGCGTTCTGCAGCGCGAGGCGGGTGACCTTTGCCGGGTCGATGACGCCCATTTTGACCATGTCGCCATAGTCGCCGGAGTCCGCGTTGAAGCCGAAGTTTTCGTCCTTCGACTCGCGAACCTTGCCGATCACAACGGCGCCTTCGTGGCCGGCGTTGAGAGCGATTTGGCGGGCTGGTTCTTCGAGAGCGCGGCGAACGATGCCTGCTCCGACCGCTTCGTCATCGTGCAGCTTGAGCTTTTCGATGGCCGCGATGCAACGAAGCAACGCTGTGCCGCCGCCGGGGACGATACCTTCCTCGACAGCCGCGCGGGTTGCGTGCATGGCGTCTTCGACGCGAGCTTTCTTTTCCTTCAGCTCGGTTTCGGTAGCCGCACCGACTTTGATGACCGCGACGCCGCCGACGAGCTTGGCAAGGCGTTCCTGCAGCTTTTCCTTGTCGTAGTCGCTAGTGGTGTTTTCAACCTGGGCGCGGATCTGCTTGACGCGTCCTTCGATTTCCGAAGCCTTGCCAAGACCTTCGATGATGGTGGTGTTGTCCTTATCGATGGTGATTTTCTTGGCGCGGCCCAGGTCTTCGAGCTTGACATTTTCGAGCTTCAAGCCGAGGTCTTCGGTGATGGCCTTGCCGCCGGTAAGGGTCGCGATGTCTTCGAGCATGGCTTTGCGGCGATCGCCAAAGCCAGGGGCCTTGACGGCGGCGCATTGCAGCGTGCCACGGAGTTTGTTGACGACGAGGGTCGCCAGCGCTTCACCTTCGATGTCTTCCGCAACGATCAAGAGCGGCTTGCCCATCTTGGCGGTTTGTTCGAGAAGGGGAAGCAGGTCCTTCATCGAGCTGATTTTCTTTTCGTGGATCAGAACGCGAACGTCTTCGAGCACGCACTCCATGCGTTCCGGGTCGGTGACGAAGTAGGGCGAGAGGTAGCCGCGGTCAAACTGCATGCCTTCCACGACTTCCAGCGTCGTTTCCATGGTCTTGGATTCTTCCACGGTGATGACGCCGTCCTTGCCGACCTTCTTCATCGCTTCGGCAATGATTCCGCCGATTTGCTTGTCGTTGTTGGCGGAAATGGTGCCGACTTGGGCGATCATATCGCCCTTCACGTCTTTGTGCAGCTTCTTGATTTCCTCGACGGCAACTTCGACGGCCTTTTCAATGCCGCGCTTCAGTGCCGTGGGGCTTGCGCCTGCCGCAACCGTCTTCACGCCTTCGCGGAAGATGGCCTGCGCCAGAACGGTGGCCGTGGTGGTGCCATCGCCCGCGACGTCAGACGTCTTGGAAGCGACTTCGCGCACCATCTGCGCGCCCATGTTCTCCAGGGGATCCTTCAGTTCGATTTCCTTTGCAACCGTCACGCCGTCCTTGGTGATGATCGGCGCGCCGAACTTCTTTTCG
>DATLVG010000079.1:0-9782 GCA_035577625.1 Candidatus Dormiibacterota bacterium | reverse complement strand
TGCCGTCGCCCGAGGCGCATCCACGGCCGGAGTGGCTGCGGGTGAAGTTTTTTGGTGGCGAGCGGTACCAGGATTTGAAGCGGACGATGCGGACCCTGGACCTGCACACGGTATGCGAGAGCGCGCGTTGCCCGAACATGGGCGAATGCTGGGAACACGGCACGGCGACGTTCATGATTTTGGGCGATATTTGCACGCGAGCGTGCGGGTTTTGCGCGGTGCCTTCCGGCAAGCCGGTCGGGCCGCCGGATGAGGACGAGCCGCTACGCGTGGCGGAAGCGGTGGCGCGGATGGGTTTGCGGTATGCGGTGGTGACGAGCGTGAACCGCGACGATCAGCCGGATGGCGGGTCGGCGATTTTTGCCCGGACGATCACGGAAATTCGCAAACGTGTTCCTGGCTGCAAAGTGGAAGTGCTGATTCCCGATTTT
This sequence comes from Candidatus Dormiibacterota bacterium, assembly GCA_035577625.1. GTDB lineage: Bacteria > Acidobacteriota > Terriglobia > Acidiferrales > UBA7541 > Acidiferrum. The sequence continues at coordinate 9,351 of DATLVG010000079.1, read as the reverse complement.
CGCGGGAATTGGGACGCGCTGAATGCGGTGCTGGCGGTGAAGCCGGACGTGTTGAATCACAACACCGAAACTGTGCCGCGACTTTACCGGCAGGTGCGCAAAGGCGCGGTCTACGAGCGGTCACTGGAACTTCTAAAACGCGCGAAGCAAACGCATCCGGACGTACCGACGAAAACGGGAATGATGCTCGGGCTCGGCGAAGAAAAAAGCGAAGTGCTGGTGACGATGCACGAACTGGCGGAACAAGGCACGGACATTTTGACGCTCGGCCAATACTTGCAGCCGACGCGCGAACATTTGCCAATCGTGCGGTATGTGCATCCGGACGAATTTGCGGAGTATAAAGTGACCGGCGAGCGAATGGGATTCAAGCATGTGGAATCCGGCCCGTTGGTGCGGTCTTCGTATCACGCGTTTGATCAGGCGGAATCCGCGATTAGGTAAGCGGACCAATTCCTCAGGGACTAAAAAGCCCCCTTTCTCGCTGACCATTTGCCTCGGAGCTGAAGCCCTGACTCTGGGCGAGTTGGATGGCGAGGAAGCTGCAGTTCGGCGGGGAAAAAGTGAAGAGCCGGCTGGGAAGCCGGCGTTACGAATAAGACCAAGAGTGGGGATGGCGTAGTAAAAGCCACCTCTACCCACGGTGCGCGAGCCCCTCTCCGGAAATTTAGTGGGGTGCGGCGGTGGACCAGTCGCTGAACGGTACGGCTCTTCCTCCGCGCACCACCGTCGGAATCACGTGCTCGAATCCTTTGTGATCTCGCGCGGAATAATTGAGCTTGAGCTGCGGGCCGAGTTCGATGTCGAAATCGTGCAGAGACTCGATGCCGCGAATCAAGCCTTCGCGAGTCAGATCTTTTCCCGCGCGCTTCAATCCTTCGACCATGACCATGGCGTCTACGAAACCTTCGAGGCTGACGAAATTGGGCGGCTCGTTTGACGCAAATTTACTCATCGTACGGCGATAGAGTGCGACGGTTTTTAAATCGGTAAGGTAATAGGGTGGAACGACTTGCGTGATGACCATGCCTTCGGCGTCCTGGCCGGCGAGTTTGATCAAGTCATCCGTGCCGACAAATGAAACCGTGACAAAGAGCGGCGACCAGCCCTTGGAACGAGCGAGCTTGATAATTGGGGCGACGGTGTTGGCCGGGCCGACGATGACGACCGCTTCAGGTTGTGCCGCGTGAACGGATTGAATGGCGTCATCGGCGTTAGCGGTTTGGCGCGGATAGGATGCGGCGGCGACGGGCTGCGACTGATGCTCCTTGAGCGCGTTTTTCACGCCGTCGAGAACGGCAGAGCCGAATGCGTCGTCGGGATAGATGACGCCTATTTTCTTGTAGCCTAGCGTCTTCCATATGCCGTCAATTTGTTCTTTGGTTTCGTCGGCATACCCCGCGCGGACGTTGATGACCCAGTGATGGAAGGGCGCATACAGTGCCTGCGCGCCGGTGAAAAGGCCAACGAGCGGAATTTTGTTTGTTTCGGCGAGCGGGACATATTTGACACCGGTAGGGGTACCGACGAAGAAGCCCATGGCGAAAACGCCTTGCGTCTGCAGATGCTTGAAGCAGTCTTCGGCTTTAGCGGGATCGTAGCTGTCGTCGGAGGCGATGAGGCGAAGCTTGCGGCCGTGGACACCGCCTTGTTCGTTGATGGATTCGAAGTAGGCGCGGGCGCCGGCTACGGTTTGCGTGCCTAAAAACTTCGATGGTCCTTCGAGCGCGGAACACGAGCCGATCGTGATTTCCTTGTCGGTTACTCCAGGCGCGGACTGTGCGGCGACGGGACGCGCGAAACAGGAAACGACACAAATGCAAAGAACAGCCGCGAGGGAGAGGCGCAGCGAGACTTTCATTTTCTTCTCCAGAACTTCCAATAAACGGATGACCGAAAGACAATGCGTGAGACTGTTCTTTAGTTATGCGCTCAGCGGCGGGCAGAGTCAATCGAGCGAGAGGGCAACTGCGTGAAGATGAATAGTAACGCGCGGCAGTAGTGAGCGACGAGTTACGATTTGCCCTTCATGCCAAAGACGGTGAGACCGATGCCTGTGACGAGAAGCAGGACGGAGAGGGCCATCGGAATTTCGACACTCTTTTCTTCGTTCACCGTTGCGGAAAGCGGACCGATCTTCGCGACGTCTTCTTTTTTGTGGTACGTGAAAGAAGGATGAGCGAGGCCGATGACTCCGGCCACCACTAACAGGATCCCAAGAACGAGGATGAGTCGGTTCATGGGCTGAAACCCTATCACAGGTAGACCGGGAAGAGGGAGGACTTGAGCAGGAGAAAAGCGAAAGCCCCTGAGCCGTGGTGGGCGCAGGGGCTTTTGGAAATAGGGCGACTTAGGCGCGAGCGGTGGCGGCGGTTGCGGCTGCAGCAGCAGCGGCCTTCTTGGCGGCTTTCGCGGCGGTGGAGGCCTTGCGGCGGCGCTTGGTCTTGGGTGGAACAGCCGGGGCTTCGCCGATCAATTCCGCAGTCATGATGCTGGTAACGAAGAGCTTGGCGCCGTGATCGTCAAAATCGACCGCCGTGCGTTCCTGATCGGAAGAAGTGACAATTCCGAGTCCATACACGTCGTGCTTGATGGTCTGACCTTCCTGCATTACTTGCACCGTATCCTCCTTGGAAGTTTCTGGCTTGAAACTTTTTCGGCTACTCGCTGGACGAAATAACTTTTCAAAACTTCGAAAACTTTTGCCTCGAAAAAAACTGACTAGAGGCTTGTAACGTTCTCAGCCTGGAGGCCCTTCGGGCCTTTCTTGACTTCGAACTCGACCGCCTGGCCTTCGTTGAGGGACTTGTAACCCTCCATCGTGATAGCGGAGAAATGAACGAAAACGTCTTCTCCGGTCTGGCGCTGGATAAAACCGTAACCCTTAGAAGCGTTGAACCACTTGACTGTGCCTTGTTCCTTCACTTCGCATTCCCCTCGTGCGTGACGCCGGGCGAGCCGGGCCAACTAGAAATTGCTTTGCTGTCTTGGTCCGGGTTCCGTCAACTGGAAAGCGTACGGGGAAGGTGCCGGGACATCCTCTTGCCGACAAAACAGCTGCAAAGATTGAACTTGCAGCCTTTTAAGCCCATCAAAAGGTAGTACAAGAACAACAAATGCTGGATGTAAGAATAACACAGGAGGGGTCGAAAAGTCCACGGCTGCTTTGTGGCACTAAGGCCTGTAAGCTATTTAAAATCAATTGATTAACGGAATTGTTAGGAAAGGAGGCCTAGTCGAGGGAGTCTGGATGCAAGCTTGCTCCGGCACCGCCTGTGGCCTTCTTTTCCCAATATTTTTTGACCCAGGCTTCCCAACTCTTGCCAGCGGCAGGATCGCGGCCGGAAAAGGCGAGCGCAGCGATGTCGGAATAGGCGATTTTTTGGCGATTTCCGGAGTCTTTTGGGAGAACGCGCACGAACGAGGATTGAAGCGTCGAGCCGGCGATGCGATCGAAGATGTAGCCTTCGAGAACGGAGCCGTCTTTGCGCGTGAGGGTTACGTCACCGCGGTAATCGAATGCTTTTTCAAGCGCCTGGCGGAGTTCGTCTTCGGTGGCGAGTTCGGGAACCCAACCTTCGACGGTTTCGCGCTGGCGGCCAGGGGCGACTTCCAATTGATCCGGATCGAACTTGCCTGCGCCCGGTTCCACGAGCGGATTCATGTGGGTCGGAATGCTCATGCGCGGGTTTCTTCCATTTGCGTTTTGGAGGATTCAATTTGGACGAGCGGATTGAAGGCGTGAACGGGCTTGACGGGCTCGTTCAAGAGCGCGGCGGCGTCGGGGTCGGCGTAAACCCCATCCAACGCTGCCTTGATGTACTGCCAAATGCCGCCAATTCCGCTGAACGTGTGATCAACGGCGCTCGCTTCGTATCCGCTGTGAACCATGCAATTCGCGCATTTGGTGTTGCCGGACTCGGTGCCGTAGTTTTGCCACTCGGTGGAATCGAGCAATTCCTGGAAGGTGTCGGCGTAGCCGTCCTGCAGGAGATAGCAAGGCTTTTGCCAACCGAAGATGTTGTACGTCGGCATCCCCCAAGGCGTGCAGGCGTAGTTGCGCTTGCCCATGAGCATTTCGAGGAAGAGCACGGACTGATTGAAGCGCCAGGATTTCTTGCGATTGGAAAGAATCGCGCGAAAGAGGCGGCGAGTGCGGGCTTTGCCGAGGAAATGTTTTTGGTCCGGGGCTTTTTCGTAGGAATAGCCGGGCGAAAGCATCATGCCTTCCACGCCGAGGTCCATCATTTCGTCGAAGAAAGCGCGGACGCTGTTGGGATCGGCGCCGTCGAACAGCGTGGTGTTGGTGGTGACGCGGAAGCCGCGCTTGACGGCTTCGCGAATGCCTTCGATGGCCTGGTCGTAACCACCTTCACGGCAAACGGAGAAATCGTGATGGTCGCGCTGACCGTCCACATGGACGGAAAAGGTCAGATATTTGCTGGGCTTGAAGAGATCGAGTTTTTCTTTGAGCAGGAGCGCGTTGGTGCAGAGGTAGATGTACTTTTTGCGGGCGACGAGGCCTTCGACGATTTTATCGATTTGAGAGTGCATCAGTGGTTCGCCGCCGGGAATGGAAACCATCGGCGTGCCGCACTCTTCCGCGGCTTTGAAGCATTCTTCGGGGGTAAGTTCCTGTTTGAGGATGTGCGCGGGATACTGGATTTTGCCGCAGCCGGCGCAGGCCAGATTGCAGCGGAACAGCGGCTCGAGCATCAGGACAAACGGATAGCGCTTGCGCCCCGCAAGCTTTTGCTTGAGGACGTAGGTTGCAACGGTCCACGCCTGAGAAACAGGTACCGGCATTTTTACCCCGACGGGTTGAATTGGACAGGGAAGAAGTAGGCTCCCCCAGCCTCATCTATTGTAACCGACAACCGGCCAATTCCATTTACGGCTTTTGGTTAGATGCACGGTAAGGTTCCAGTGTGGCACCGGGGTTGCACTAGTCGGAGGTGTGCCGCGACCCAGCGAAATTATCCATCCGTTGGAGGAAACGGGTCTGGCGTACCATCGGCGTGAATTGCGGCGCGATTTGCTGCGCGATTTATCCATGTCCAGAGCGAATCTCATTCGGTTGATGGAACTGTTCGCAAAGTACGGCGGCGACGCGGCTGTCGTGCAGAGACGCGGGTACCGGCGGGAAAAGCGGACATACACAGAGATGTACGCCCGGGCGCTGTTCTGGGGCTGTGCGCTGGGAGACAGGGGCGTTGGACCCGGCGATCGGGTGATGCTCTGGGGAGCTAATTCCGCGGAGTGGATTGCCTGCTTCTGGGCGATTCAACTGCGCGGGGCGATCGCGGTTCCCATGGATGCCAGCGCGGCTCTGGAATTTGTACAGAAAACCGCGCGCGATGCCGGAACCAAATTGATTCTGCGCGACCGGGAATTGCCGGAGCTGGAAGCAGGAATCGCTTCGCTGATTCTCGATGATCTGCACGCGGTCTCTGCCACGGAGCATCGCGCTGAGGGTTTTCCAGCGGATCCCGGGGATCATTCGCAGAGAAACAACATCGCGGAGATTTTGTATACGTCGGGAACGACTGGAGCACCGCGCGGGGTCGTGCTGACGCACGGAAATTTTCTGGCGAACATGGAGCCGATTGAACGGGAGATAGAAAAGTACAGGAAATATGAACGGTGGATGCATCCGCTGCGGTTTGTGTCGCTGGTGCCGCTGAGCCATGTGTTCGGGCAGTTTATGACGTTGTTCGTGCCGCCGCTTTTGGGGGCGACGGTGGTTTTCGAGAATTCCGCGAGTCCGCTGGAATTACTTCGCACAGTAAAGAGAGAGCGCGCGACGGCGTTGATCGTGGTGCCGCGAATGCTGGACGCGCTGCGTGGAGGAATCGAGCGCGAGGTGGATGCGCGCGGATGGCGGCCGTGGTTTGACGCGGCCTTGAGGCGTGCGGAAGGCCGACCGTTTTTGAAACGGGCGTGGATTTTTCGGCGGATTCACCGGATGTTCGGCTGGAGATTCTGGGCGTTTATTTCTGGAGGGGCGGCTCTTTCGGCTGAGACGGAATTGTTTTTCAAGCGGCTTGGGTATGCGGTGGTGCAGGGTTACGGCATGACAGAGACAGCGTCGCTGATCAGTCTGAATCACCCGTTTCGGGCGGCGGAGGGCAGCGTTGGAAAGATTCTGCCTGGGCGGGAATTCAAGCTGGCGGAAGACGGAGAGATTCTGGTGCGCGGCGGAAATGTTTCCGCAGGATATTGGGAAGACGGTGGATTGCGCGCTGCAAATCAATCGGAATGGTTCAGAACCGGCGACCTGGGGGAAATGGACACCGAGGGAAATTTGCGATTCCGCGGACGGAAGAAAAACGTGATTGTCACGTCTGCCGGATTGAATATTTTTCCTGAGGACATTGAAGCGAAGCTACGGCAAGTGAGGGAATTGCGCGATTGCGCGGTGCTTCCGATTCAGAGCGGCGGTGAGGCGGAACCGTGTGCGGTTCTTTTGCCGGAGGCCGGCGAGTTTTCTGCAGAGAGCACGATCAAAAAAGCTAATTTGCAATTGGCCGAGTACCAGCGAGTACGGCGCTGGGCGATTTGGCCAGAGGCGGATTTTCCGCGAACTTCAACGGGCAAGCCGCGGTTGCCGGCGATTGCGGCGCGATTGCCGGAATTGTTGGTCCAGAAGAGCGGAGTGGCTGCGACAGATCTTTTTTCAGGTCTGCCGTTTGTCGTGGCGGCAGATGGTTCCCTGGAGAGTTTGTCGTCGCTGGATCGACTGGAATTGTTGTCGGCGGTGGAACAGCGATATAACGTCGAGCTCAATGAGACCGCGTTTTCCGAAGCGAAGACGGTGGCCGATGTGCAGCGGCTTTTGCGGCAACCTGAGTGGAAGAAGAGCGAATACACTTATCCGAGGTGGGCACAACGCGAACCGGTGCCATGGTTTCGGCTGGCGATTTACTACGCGCTGGTCTGGCCGGCGACGATGATCCTTGGCCATCCTCGCATTGTTGGCAGGGAGAATCTGCGCGGGTTGAAAGGTCCGGCGATTGTGATTTCGAATCACATCACGCGACGCGCAGATATGGGATTGATTCTGGCATCGCTTCCGGCCAGATTCCGGCACCGTTTAGCGCCGGCAATGGGGGGCGAGACACTGTTGCGGATGCTAAGGCCGCCGCGCGAATGGTTTTTTGCGAAGCGTTGGGCGTACCGGATCGGCTATTTCCTGGTGACCGCGTTGTTCAATGTGTTTCCGTTGCCGCAACTTTCCGGGTTCCGTGAAAGTTTTAGGTTTACGGGGGAATTGGTGGACCGCGGGTACAGCGTGCTGATTTTTCCGGAAGGGGAAGTGAATAACTCGGACGACGGAAAGATGGTGGCGTTTCAACCCGGAATCGGAATTCTGGCACAGAATCTGGGACTGCCGATTGTGCCGATGCGGCTGGACGGAGTTTGGGGTATGAAACGAGAGCGACGGCGCTGGGCACATCGCGGAGAGATTACAGTGCATATTGGCAAGCCAGTTTTGTTTCCAGTGGAAACTTCTGTCGAAGAAATTGCACGTCGGTTGCAACGGATTGTCGCAGAGCTGTAATTTCTGCGTCAGCTCATTTTCTTGCGCAGAAAAATTGTGGCCTGGGGATTGTCGTTATAGCGTTCGCAGGGCTCGTAGCCACGACGCCGGTAAAACGCGATGGCGGTGTCCATGCCCGGCGCGGAGTCGAGATACAGCCACTCGTAGCCAGCTTTTGCGGCGAATAGTTCAACCGCGTCGAGCAATTCTTTGGCGACGCCTTGCCCGCGATGGGCGGGCCGCACGTACATGCGCTTGATTTCGCCGCTTCGCCGTGGTTCGGTAAGTTCGCGAAGAGCGATGCACCCGACAACGGCGTCATTTACGGCGGCGAGCCAAACGCCAGCCCGGTCACCAAAGTAGTGACGAAGAAAAATCTCTTTGGAGTCGCGCGCTACGACGTGCGCGGCTTCGTAGTACTCCGAGACGATTTGGTAAGCAGCCTCACCGTCATCTTTCGTAGCTTTGCGAATGGATGCTTCGGCCATGTGGGACCGTTCGCAAAGACTCTGAAGACAAAAACGCGGCGCGGTAGTTCCAAATTGGCCAAATCTTGGGATTGGTTTATGGCTGGCCGACTTGATGAATGCGCGCAACGCCCAAAGGATCGTCTTCGGGGCCGCCGTCACCGAGACCGATATAAAGGAAGCCGTCTTTGCCAAAGGCAAGACTGCCACCCTTGTGAATGGGGGACGGCTGGTCTACGGTGAAGAGAATGTTTTCCGAGGTGGGGTCGGCGAAATTCGCGTCGCCAGCCGATGCGGTGAATTCGGCGACGACTGTTTGCAGTTGGCTCCCATTGTTGCGCGTGTAGTTCACATAGAAGTGGCCGTTGTTCGCGTAATTGGGATGAAAGGCGAGCCCGAGCAATCCGGTTTCTCCGCCAGAAGTGAATCCGGACCTGCCGGTCACGTCGAGCGGGTTGGAAAAACCGGATGCGACTTGAACCAATTCGAAGGTTCCCGGGGCAGGTGGTTGCGGAGAATTCGACGCGGAGTAGCCCACGCCGCAACTCCAACAAGAAAGAGCCACTAATATTATTAGAACAGAGTGAACAGCGACGGAACGGCGCGCCCAGCGCGGAACTGACATGTTAACCCTCCGCGGCTGGTCACCCAAAATTTGCCGACCTCGGCGATACGAGTCTATCCAGTGTTTCCTGTAAAATTCGTGGGCGCCATGCGGGGCCGACGGCGTTACTGGGCGTTCTGTGGCAAAATTGAGGATTGGAAGGCAGACCCCATGGTACACCGGACAACGCTGGAAGCGGACCGCGGCGCAAAACCTGCAAAGGCGACGAAGAAAAACGGAAACGGCGCAGACCGCGAACGGACGTTTGAAGCGTTCCGCCGCTGGGGATATTTGCAAGCGAACCTCGATCCACTCGGGTTCCTGAAGCCACTCGATTCCCGAGACCTCGATTTCAGCGGAGAATTTGCCGACGAAGCGCGGCAACACTACTGCGGCTCGATTGGCGCTGATTTTATGCACCTTGCGCAGCCAGAGCGGCGCAATTGGATTGCGGAGCGGATGGAGGCCGAGCCGGAAGCAGTTGATCAACAGAAAATTTTGGAACGGCTGGTGCGCGCCGATTTGTTCGAGCAGGTGCTACAGGCGCGGTACCTGGGTACGAAGCGGTTTTCGCTGGAAGGTAACACGTCGCTGATTCCGATGCTGGACGCGATGCTGGATATGGCCGGCGAGCACGGCGCGGTGGAATGCATCATGGCCATGAGCCACCGAGGGCGCTTGAATGTGATGGTGCACACGGCGTGCAAGACGCCGCATGAAGTTGTGGCGGGATTTGAAGA
>DATLVG010000078.1:0-35000 GCA_035577625.1 Candidatus Dormiibacterota bacterium | reverse complement strand
ACCTTGCTATCGGCATCACTGACGAGCACGAGCTTCGCGCCCTTGGCGACATGTTCCTTGTTGTCGCACTTCTTGTTCCCTTCCGCGGCGCATTCTGAGTCGCTAACCCAGCCCTTGAAGACCGCCGGCTTCATCATTTTGTCGCCGCCCATTTTGTCTTTCGCCATCTTGTCCTGCGCCATTTTGTCTTTCGACATATCGTCGTGAGACATGGAGTCCTTCTTCATCGAATCGCTTTTCATTGAATCGCCCTGCGACGCCTCCTGCGCGGCCGCGAAGGCCGGCAACGACGCTGAAAGGAAGCAAAGCGTACACGCTGCAAGAAATTTCTTGGTCATGGAACAAATCTCTCCTTGAATTTCGCGAGATAGCCGGAGGCTGGAATTCGCCGGCCAGCCAAAGACTCAGATCCGTCGGCGAAGTTACAAAGAGAAGAAACACTTTCAGCGAGGATGCATTTTCTGATGGGCAAAAACTTCCGCGACGATGAGTATCCAGGAAATCACTGATGAGAGAAGTCCGAAAGCGATAGACCACTTTTCGCGTCTTGCGAGCGGCGCCTTGCGCCAGCTTGCTGCGCTTCGATTGCGCAAGCGCCATCCGTTCCAAATAACCCAAAGCGTCGCAAACGAAAGAAACAGGGAGAGATACCGCAGCCCAAAGCGCACGGGATCGGAATGAATCCACGCGGAACCACCTGAAGCAGCGACGGACGTGATTCCGAGAATGACTTTCGCGGCGTTGATGCCGACGGCAAGGACGCAAATGCCCTGAATGAAAGAAGTTGTGAGGGACACAACGGAGAGACGAATTCCGCTGACCGGCTTCGGCTGAGCAAGCGTCGGAACCGGCGCTTCGCCTACTTGCAAGCGGTTTTCCAAGAGACACCTCTACATGCCGTTCGATTCGGGCCCAAATCAAAAGTTACGAGGCGCGCCAAAGTTTAATCGAAAAGGCGAGCTCGGGGACCAACGGTCGCTCCACGCGTCGAGGGAGTTGGACGATTCACCGGCGCCGAGGTAAGCGGATGCATCGTAACTTTGCGGCTTCCTCCGAATCTGTTAGGAATGAGTGGCAGTGTATCCACTATGGCCGACCAGCAAGGCGCCAAAAAAGAGAAAGAATACCGGCTGATCGACAGTGTTCTAGCCGGCAACCGCGAGGATTTTCATGAGTTGATCGCCCCATACCGGCGCGGCGTCTACCTGACAGCCTACGATGTGCTGCAAGTCGAAGCAGATGCCGAAGACGTGGCGCAGGAGGCCTTCTTGAAAGCCTTCCGGGCGCTGCGCAGTTTCCGCCGTGAATCGCAATTTTCGACTTGGCTCTTCCGAATCGCGATAAACGAAGCGCGAATGAAGTTGCGCAAACGGCGGGAAGTGCCCCTCGAAACGCTCTTCCCGGACGAAGACAGCGAAAACAGCGACTACACTCCGATGATGCTGAAGGACTGGCGCGAGATTCCGAGTGAGGCATTGCTAAACGAGGAAACACGGAGGCTGGTGCGGGAATCGATTGCGCAGCTTCCTGAGAAATATCGCGAAGTGCTGACGCTGCGCGACGTGAATGGAAAAAACATCGCGGAGACCTCTGAAATTCTCGGGATCAGTATCGGGAATACCAAAGTGCGACTGCTGCGGGCCAGATTGATGCTGCGGGATATCTTCGTGGAACGCACGCAGCGCAAGCCAAGGCAGCAGACGCCGAGAGGAGTGTCGCCATGAAACTTGATTGCAAGCATATCTGGCGGGAGCTCTCGAACTACCTGGAAGGCGAGGTTTCGGAGGAAGTGCGGCGCGATGTGGAGGCTCACGTTGCGCAGTGCCGCCACTGTGCAGCGCTGCTGGACAGCACTCATAACGTGCTGGTACTCGTTGCGGATGAGCGACGGATGGATTTGCCGATTGGATTTAATTCGCGATTGCGCGAGCGGCTCGAACGAGAGATGTCAATTTCCGGGCCAGAATAAAAACAGCGCTACAAACGAGCTACTTCGCGTCGTGGTAGATGACGCCGAGCGTGTAGCGCGTGCCGCTGCGGACGCGGCTGACACCATGACGTAGCGACACACGATAGTTCCCTTTTGTGCCGCGGACCGGGCGATATCTCGTTGTAAAAATAACGCCGTGGCCCTGGTTCGCTGTGATGACTTCGGCTCGGGACTGAGCGCGCGGTACATTTTCCACGAGGACAAATTCGCCGCCTTCCCAATCGCGTCCCTGCTGGCCCAGCATCACTACCAATTGCAATGGAAACGCCACTTCACCATATAAATCCTGATGAAGGCAGTTGTAGCCACCGGCTTCGTAATGGAGGACGAGCGGCGTAGGTTGCTTTTGACCTGCGCGGTGACAGCGCTCGAGAAACTGCTTGTGGTCGGGCGGAAATGGTTTTTCGTTTGAGCCAAGTTCGGACGACCAGTGATTCGCTATTTTCGCGAGATGCGGATACGTCGCGATGCGAAGCGCTTTGACGACCTCCGGCAGTGGATAACGAAAATATTTATAGTCGCCCTTGCCGAAACGGTGGCGCTCCATGATCACGTGACTGCGAAAAGGATCCTCTTGCGGAAAAAGCGCGATGAGTTTGGCGCATTGCTCCAAATTCAAGAGTGGACCAGTCGGCGCATAGCCGGACTCGGACAATTGCGATGCAATTTGGTTCCACTGCACCTCACCTACGCGGTCTTGGACGGGTGAATTCATTCGAGGGCCAGAGTATCGCGGCTCAGCGTGGGCCATCTATCCGAATTGTTGCGTCAAAATCGTGCGCGGCAAGCGTGCCCTAAGTTCGTTAGTAAAGCTTGGAAACGTATTCGCGCATCTGGTGCTTCCAGTAGGGCCAGTCGTGGCCGCCCATCGGGCCCCAATTATCGAGTGAGTGGCGAATATTTTTATGCGTGAGAATGCCGGAGAAATGGTAGGTGGGGCCGGAGTTTTCCCATGCACCGGTGCCCGTGCTTAGGTGAATATCGCATGAGGCCAGCTGGTCGTAGGTCCACGGGTCGGAAAGATTTGAAATGTAGTCGACCGGATTGTTGAAATAAAAATTGTCGTCGTACATGCCATCCATGAAATTGCGAAGGTCGTAAACGCCGGACATGGCGAAACACCCCTTGATGACGTCGGGATGCTTGAGGAGCGAGTTTGCGGCATGATACGCGCCGAAGGAAGCGCCCATCGTGGCGATCGCGACTTGCGATTGACAATTGCTCCAGATGAAAGGGACGACTTCTTCGCGCAGATAGGAATCGAATTGCGTCTGGACGTAGCTGCGATGAAAAGGATGCGCGGATTTGTTGTAGAAGCTCTGGCCGTTGACGGAATTGACGCAATAAAACTTGATGCGGCCGGCGTCAATGAAATCGGCGAGCGCGCCGATCAGTCCCTGGCCTTCGAGTTCCCATTCATCGCCGGCGCTGGTGGGAAAACCGATGATGGGCGAGCCCCAATGGCCGTAAACGACGACGCCGAGTTCGCCTCCGAGGCGGTGCGAATACCAGCTGTGATAATCGCGTTGCATGAGAGCGCCTTTCGCGTGCCGAACTGCCGAAGCAAGGTAGGCGAAAGTATGCCAGCGGAGGCGGGCACAGGGCAACGTGAGAGCCGGAGTTGCACGATACGTTTTCTGCGAATTCGCGTATAAAGGAGAGGCGGCGCGGTGCTATCGGAGAAGGGCCAGTGAAAAAAGCGGCAAAAAAAAGAGCAGGCAAGAGCGGCAACAACGATAAAGCGTTGCGGGAACATCTCGAATATTTGCTGAAGGGCGGCGGAGCGCACGTGCATTTCGACGATGCGCTGGCCGGGTTTCCAAGCAGCAAACGAGGCGTATTCGGAAAAGGCTTGCCGCACACCGGCTGGCAGCTGCTCGAACATTTGCGCATCGCGCAATGGGACATTCTCGGATTCAGCCGCGACGCGAAACACGTTTCGCCGGATTTTCCTGGCGGCTATTGGCCGAAGACGCCGCTGCCGCCGAACGAAGCCGCCTGGGACAAAAGCTGGAAAGCATTTCAGAGCGATCTGCGGGAAATGATCGCGCTGGTTAAGAATCCCAAGACGGATTTGTACGCCAAGATTCCACACGGCGACGGGCAGACCATTCTGCGCGAAGCGCTGCTTCTTGCCGACCACAACGCGTATCATCTGGGCCAAATCGTCGATTTGCGGCGCGCGCTCGGCGCCTGGCCGGAAGAATAGTCGTCGCCCACATCGAACTTCATTTGAAGCATCAGCCCAGTTATCAGGGCGCGAACGCGTTTCAGCCTGCGCGGACTTGCAAGATAACGGAATCGCGTTAGGATTAGGTCTGTAAATCACCGAAAAATCGGAGGGCGCATGGTGCGGATTGGCGTCGAAGACGTGGGCCGTCGTGGATTCCTGAAAGGAATGCTCGGAGCAGGCGCGTTTGTGTTGAGCGTACGTCTGATGCCCGCGGAAGCGCTTGCGGCCGGTTCGCCGGCGGCAATGGACGCCAGTGGATTGAAAGGGCCGCTCTCGCCAAACGTATGGCTCGCGATCGACACAGATGGCTCGGTCTACATCATCGCCCACCGCAGCGAAATGGGCAGCGGAAGCCGCACGGCCGTGCCACTCATCGCGGCCGATGAATTGGATGCCGATTGGAAGCGCGTAAAGCTCGTGCAAGCAACCGGCGACGAAAAATACGGCGACCAGGATACGGACGGGTCGCACTCGGTGCGCGGATCGTTCGACGCGATGCGCGAAGCGGGTGCGACGGCGCGACTGATGCTTGTGCGCGCAGCAGCGAAACAATGGGGCGTGCCGGAAGGCGAGTGTTCCACGGGACTCCACGAGGTCTTGCACAAGAAGAGCGGCAAGAAACTGGGTTACGGCGCGCTAGCGACGGCGGCTTCGAAACTCGATGTCCCGAAAAAAGAAGAACTCAAGCTCAAGTCGAAAAGCGAATGGCGCTACATCGGCAAAGGCACCTCCAGCTACGACCTGAAAGCCATGGTCACGGGCAAAGCTGGATACGGAATTGACGGCCGCATCGACGGAATGCTCTACGCAAACGTTGCGCACCCGCCCGTGCTCGGCAGCACCGTGAAGTCCGTCGACGACAAAGCTACGCTCGCGGTGAAAGGCGTGAAGCAGACCGCGACGCTCGATACATTCAAACCACCGCTGATGTTCCAGGCGCTCGGCGGCGTTGCCGTAATTGCCGACAACACCTGGGCGGCGATTGAAGGCAAGAAAAAGCTCAAGATCGAATGGAACGAAACCGACCACAAGAATTATTCTTCAGACGAATATCGCAAAGAAATGGAAGCCACTTCGCGGAAGCCGGCAAAAGTCGTTCGTGAAGTCGGCAACGTGGACGCAGCGTTTGCAAAGGGCGGAAAAGTTCTTGAAGCGGAATATTACGCGCCGATGCTCGCGCACGCATCCATGGAACCTCCCGCTGCGCTCGTCAATTACAAGGACGGAAAGGCGGACGTTTGGGCGGCAACGCAGAATCCACAGGGCACGCGCGAAGCAGTCGCTGCAGCGCTCGGCTTGAAGAAGGAAGACGTCACCGTGAACGTGACGCTGCTCGGCGGCGGCTTCGGCCGCAAATCTTTCCCCGACTACGCGGTGGAAGCGGCGGTGCTCTCGAAACAAACCGGCAAGCCTGTCAAAGTTGTCTGGTCGCGCGAAGACGACATTCAATTCGATACGTTCCATTCGTGCGCGGCGATGTATTTGAAAGCGGCACTCGGTGAAGATGGCAAACCGATGGCCTGGCTGCAGCGCAGCACATTTCCTCCGATTGCTTCAACGTTTGACGCGAGCGCACAGGTCGCCGACGCCGGCGAAATCGGCCTCGGCTGGAGCGATTTGCCTTACGCCATTCCCAATCATCGCGCGGAAAACGGTGCAGCTCCCGCCCACGTTCGAATCGGTTGGCTGCGCAGCGTCTGCAACGTCTTTCACGCGTTCGCGGAACATTCTTTCGCCGATGAGCTTGCGCACGCCGCGGGAAAAGATCCGCGCGAGTATATGCTTGCGCTGCTCGGTCCGGATCGCAAGATTCCGAAAGAGGAACTTGCCAAGGACTATCCGAACTACGACGGTGACTACGCCGCTTATCCGATCGATACCGCGCGGTTCCGACGCGTAGTGGAGGTCGCCACCGAAAAAGCGGGCTGGGGCAAAAAGAAAAATGGCAATGGCTTTGGCATGGGCCTCGCTCTCCACCGCAGCTTCCTCACTTACGTAGCCACAGTCGTTCAGGTCGAAATGGACCCCGGCGGCAAAGTAAGAATCGGTCGCGTGGATTCGGCTGTCGACGCCGGAACAATCGTGAATCCGGAAATGGCGCGCCAGCAGTTCGAAGGTGCCGCGACATTCAGCACCAGCCTCGCGTTTTTCGGTGAAATCACTGCAAAAAACGGTGCAATTCAACAATCCAATTTCGACGGCTACCAGATGGCGCGCATGAACAACTATCCGCGCCAAACGCACGTACACCTCGTCGAGAGCGACGCGCCGCCGGCCGGCATCGGCGAACCCGGCGTGCCTCCTTTCACTCCCGCGCTTTGCAACGCGATTTTCGCCGCAACAGGAAAGCGCTACCGCGAACTGCCGCTTGCGAAAGCGGGTTTGGCGTAGAAATCACGCTGCTAGAATGAGAAGATGCCCGGCTGACTGCCGGCGCATTGCTGGTCGGCTGCGAGCGGAAGAATTGTTCAAACGACGATTTATTTTTTTGTGTGCATTGTTGTGCGCGGCCTTGCCGGTTCATGCGCAACGCCGGCCCGTCTTGCCGCAGATTGATCTGCCCCATCCTTATTACTACCGCGAACTGTATCTGCCGCAATTAACTAGCGGCCCGACAAGTCTGGCGTGGGCGCCAAATTCGAACGAAATTGTTTATTCGATGTCGGGCTCGCTTTGGCGCCAATCGCTCGATTCCAAAGAAACCGCTCAATTGACCGACGGCCCGGGCTACGACTTTCAACCGGATTGGTCGCCGGACGGGAAAAGCATCCTTTACACGTCCTACCAAAAAGACGCAATGGAGTTGTGGCTACTCGACGTGGCGACCGGACGAACGATGCAACTCACAACAGACGGCGCCGTAAATCTGGAACCGCGCTGGTCGCCCGACGGAAAACGCATTGTCTTTGTCTCCACGCGGTACAACAAACGCTTCCACATTTTTCGCGCAGACGTCGCCGGCGGAAAGCTGGTGAACACCGTTCGACTCACCGGCGAGACAAAAAGCGACCTGCCTCGCTATTACTACAGCGCTTACGACATGGAAATCAGTCCGGTCTGGGTGCGCGACGGCCAGGAAATTCTTTTCGTCTCAAATCGCGGACACATTCACGGTACCGGCGGATTCTGGCGTATGAAAGCGGAGCCCAGCGCCGAGGCCCGCGAAGTTCACTATGAGGAAACGAATTGGAAGGCGCGTCCCGATTTTTCGCCGGACGGCTCGCGCATGGTTTACAGCTCATATCTCGGCAGGCAATGGCACAACCTATGGCTGATGCCTGTGGGGGGAGGCGACGCGTTTCCAATTTCCTATGGTGACTGGGATGAAACCGGCGTCCGTTGGTCGCCTGACGGCAGGTTGATCGCGTTCGTGTCGAATCGCGAGGGCAACACAAGAATAGAGATTCAAGAGGCTGCCGGTGGCACTCGCTCGGCGTTGGTCGTCGAGGATCGCAAATATCTGCATCCTCGAAAGTCCCTGACCATCTTGGCTAAGAATGAGTCGGATTCGGACGTGCCGGCGCGCATTTCCGTCACGGATTCGTCGGGCCGCTTTTACGCGCCAGATGACGCCTGGATTCATGCAGACGATGGCTTTGATCGCAGCGAGCGCCCCTTCGAACGCCACTATTTTGAGGGCGGCGGCGAAGTCAGCGTTCCGCCCGGCCTCATCACGGTCGAGGTGAGCCATGGATACGGTTATCAACCGCAGCGCCTGACGGTGGACACGAATAAGAGTCAGTCCGATCCGGAAATCAAATTGAAAAAGCTCGCGCGGCTTGATCCGCGCGACGGCGAATGGGTAAGCGCCGATCTTCACGCGCACCAAAACTACGGCGGGACGTACAAAGACGATCACGGCATCTTGGTCAAGCAAGCCGAAGCCGAAGATCTGAATATCGTTCACAATCTCGTCGTCAATAAAGAGCAGCGCTTTCCGGATCTCAACAGCCTTGGTGAACGCGATCCGTTAGCCGATCCGGATCAGCAGGTGGTTGCGGGCCAGGAATTTCACACCAGCTACTGGGGACATCGCGGTTTGTTGAACATGAATCGGCGATTGTTGCTGCCCGGTTACGCGGGCTACCCCAATACGGCCGCAGCGAGTCTGTTTCCGATGAACGCGGACGTCTACGACATGGCGCAAGCACAGGGCGCGCTCGTCGGCGCCGTGCATCCTTTCGACGAAGAGCCAAATCCATTCGCGAGTCCGCCCCAGCGAATCACCGATGAACTCCCGGTTGACGTGGCGCTCGGAAAACTGGACTACCTGGAGATTGTGGGCTTCAGCGACCACAAATCCACAGCGGCGGTATGGTACCGGCTGCTGAATCTCGGATTCAAAATTCCCGCCGGCGCCGGAACGGACGCGACGACAAATTATGCCGCTCCGATTCGCGGCATGGTCGGAATGGATCGCGTCTACGTGTGGGTTCCGGCGTGGCCGCTGAATTTGCAAATGTGGATGAGCGGGCTCCGTCACGGCCGAACCTTTGCTACAAACGGTCCGCTGGTTAATTTCACCCTTGGCAAGGAAACCGTCGGGAGCGAATTGCAGCTCGAAGCGCCAAAGACGGTTCCCTTCACGGCGCGGCTGCGTTCAGTCGTGCCGGTGGATCATCTCGAGGTTGTGTGCGACGGGAAAGTCGTGAAGAGCCTTCCGCTCGACGGCAAGCGAGATACTGCGGACATCGAAGGGACTCTCCCGGTTACGGCAAGCGGTTGGTGCTTGCTTCGCGCCTGGAGCGAGAAGGCGGAATATCCCGTCATGGACAACTACGCTTATGCCACGACCGGCCCAGTCTATATAAACGTTGCCGACAAGAAGCCACGTTCTCCCGAAGACGCGAAATATTTTGCCGCGTGGATTCGGCGAACAATCGAAATCACCGAAAAATATCCCGATTGGAATTCGCCGCAGGAGAAAGCGGCAGTGATGCAGCGGCTGCGTGAAGCGCAAAAGATCTATACGGCCATGGAGTAAGTTGCCGCTGCGAAAAACGAGACACTCGTCACATAGCGGAGTGACAATCGTCACCTGAAACGCCATCCATTTGGTGTCAAACTATGTGTCGTCACGCCCCACACGGCCCGACCGCGCGCCGTATCTTGTAGTGGACTTTCTGGGGATTGGGAATAGAATTTACCGACGGGGAAGCAGTAAGCGGGACACAAGTGCTTCGTCCGCAACGCGAGAGTAGTGTTTTCCTGATTCAGTTTTGCCGAAGCGCAGCGCAAGCCGGAACAAGGCGCGGCGCGCATTTTGCCTCATTTTCACGTAAATCGATTAAGTACCAAGCTTTTGCCGTGTTCGGGAGGCTTCACCGATGATTCTGGGTGTGCCAAAAGAAAGCTATCCGGGCGAGCGTCGCGTCGCCATTGTCCCCGGTGTCGTGCCCGCGCTCACCAAAGCTGGCCTGGAAGTGCTCGTCGAAGCGGGCGCGGGCTTGGAGGCCGGCTACCCGGATCAGGATTACACCACAAAAGGCGCCAAGCTTGCCGCGGACCGCGCGGAGATTTTCCGAACTGCTGACATCATTGTCCAGGTTCTGTGTTTCGGTTCAAATGACCTGACCGGCAAAGCGGACTTGGCGTTGATGCGCAGTGGACAGGCTATCGTCGGGTTCCTGCGGCCGATGGGAAAACCGGAGGAGTTACAAGAACTTGCAAGAACCGGCGTCACCTCCTTCGCCGTCGAGTTGATGCCGCGCACCACTCGAGCGCAAAGCATGGACGCACTCTCCTCAATGGGCACAATTTGCGGTTACAAAGCAGTAATCATGGCTGCGGACACCTTGCCGCGCATTTTTCCAATGCTCACGACGGCGGCGGGCACGATTACGCCGGGGCGCGTGCTCATCATCGGAGCGGGCGTAGCTGGCTTGCAGGCGATCGCCACGGCACGGCGGCTTGGCGCAGTCGCTTCCGCATACGACATGCGGCCCGCGGCGAAGGAACAAGTACAAAGTTTGGGCGGACGCTTCGTGGAACTCCCTATCGAAGCGAAGGATGCGCAGGACGCGCGCGGCTACGCCACCGCACAGGGCGAAGAATTCTATAAAAAGCAGCGCGAGCTGCTCGGCGGCGCAGTGGCGGAAAGCGACGTCGTGATTACCGCCGCGGTGATACCCGGTAAAAAATCACCGGTTCTCGTGACGGCGGACATGGTGGCCCGCATGGCTCCCGGTTCCGTCATCGTGGATCTCGCCGCGGAGCGCGGCGGAAATTGTGAATTAACCCAGGCCGGAAAGACCGTTAAAGAACATGGCGTCACGATCATCGGCCAATTCAATATCGCCACCAATGTTCCCTATCACGCCAGCCAGATGTACGCGAAGAATCTTTCCGCGTTTCTATTGAATCTCGTCAAAGACGGCAAGCTGCAAATAAACGATAAAGACGAAATTCATCGCGAGACCTTGCTGACACAAGGTGGCGAGATTGTGAACGCTCGTGTGCGTGAATTTGCCGGATTGAAGCCGCTAACCGCGGAAATCGGGGTGAAATAGAGATGAAAATCGATCTGTTAACGAGCCTGTACGTCTTCATGCTGGCGGCATTCATCGGCTTTCAAGTAATCAAGCGAATCACGCCGCTCTTGCACACGCCGCTGATGTCCTTGACCAACGCGCTCGACGCCATCGCGGTCGTCGGCGCCATCATCCTGGCTGGGGAACATAAGAACACACTAGCCGCGGTTTTAGGCACGATTGCGATCGTCTCCGCTACCAGCAACATCGTGGGCGGATTTCTCATCACCGACCGAATGCTCAAAATGTTCAAGCCCAGCGGAGCGAAAAAGGCATGAGCGGAATCCTCGGCAGCGATCTGTTGATCGAGATTACGTACTTCATCGCCACGGCGCTTTTTATTTTCTCGCTGATGTGGATGAGCACTCCCACCACGGCACGCCGCGGCGTCTTTGCGGGCGAGCTGGGCATGGCGCTCGCCATCGCAGGAACCCTCCTCCATCACGGTATCGTCGATTACAAGCTCATTTTGATCGCGCTCGTCCTTGGCACCATCATCGGCATTCCGCTGGGCAAAGTGCAAATGACCGCGGTACCGCAGCGAACCGCGCTAAGCCACTCCTTCGGAGCACTTTGTGTGACCCTCGTCGGCACCGCTGAATTCTACCTGCCGCGCGAAGAGCCGATGACGCGTTTCATGATGGCCGTCCTCTGCATGGAAGTAATCCTCGGTGCGCTCACCATCACCGGCAGTTTGATGGCGGCGGGAAAACTTCAAGAATGGCTGCCGCAGCGTCCCATCACCTATAAGGGGCAGAATTTCGTCAACCTGGGATTGCTCGGTGTCGCGATCATCGTCGCCATTGTTCTCGTAATCCACCCCGAGCGCACGCAACTATTTCCCGCCATCGTCGCGATTCCGCTTGTCTTCGGCGTAATGATGATTATCCCTATCGGCGGCGCGGACATGCCGACGGTGATTTCCCTTCTCAACTCCTACGCGGGTCTTTCTGCTGCGGCGATGGGCTTTGTCCTCAACAGCAAATTGCTGATCGTCGCGGGCGCGCTTGACGGAGCATCGGGATTCATCCTCTCCATGAACATGTCGAAGGCCATGAATCGTTCCTTTTCAAATGTGCTCTTCGGCGCATTCGGCCAGGAACAGACAACTGCCGCAGGTGCAACCGAGGCCAGGCCTGTGCGCAGCGCCACCGCCGAAGAAGCAGCCGCAATCTTGTCGGCTGCGAACAAAGTCGTCATCGTCCCGGGATACGGCATGGCTGTCGCGCAGGCACAGCACAAAGTCCGCGAACTTTTCGATAACCTTTCTAAACGCGGAGTCGACGTAAAATTCGGAATCCACCCCGTCGCGGGACGCATGCCCGGGCACATGAACGTCCTCCTAGCCGAAGCCGACATTCCCTATGATCGATTGCTCGACATGGACGAAATCAACGGTGATTTCCCGCAGACGGACGTGGCGTTGATCATCGGCGCGAACGACGTGACCAACCCCGCCGCGCGTAACGACGCGAGCAGTCCGATTTTCGGTATGCCTATTTTGGACGTCGACAAAGCGCGCACCGTGATGGTCATCAAGCGCAGCATGGGCGCCGGTTTTGCCGGCATCGAAAACCCTCTCTACTTTATGGATCGCACGCTGATGCTGTTCGGCGACGCGAAGGGGTTCGTCGGCAACATCGTGCGCGAATTAAGCGGTGGCGGTGGGCACTAAGTTTGTGGCGATAATCCTTCATTTTCGGGCCAAAATTCACCTCTGAAACCGGCCCCTCTTCAATAACTAAGTCCTTTCATTTTCAATAACTTGGAGCTATTCTAGCCTTGGGTAGCGCATGTTCAGCGGGAAGGCTTTTCTGATGCAAAATTGGTCGAGATTCACTAGATGCGGGCGGAGCTTTGTGTGCCTCGCGGGGAGCTTATTCTTGGCGACGATCACTTTAAGTGGACAGGCAGATCCAACAAAGGACTCCGCAAAAGCGTCCGGCCTCGCACCAATTCGTAAATACATTTACAAAAGCTGGGACACGCTGACCCGTTCGATGGAAGACTGCAGCACCGTTGTCGATCCAAAGCTCGCCGAAAATTCCGTCTTGTACCTCCCGGCCGGCTTGGCCACGCCCGCAAACGTTGAAGAATTGCAGAAGCGCTGCCACATTCAGGTAAAACAACTCCCGAAAAAAATCACTGGCCCCGGCCAGGTGGACACCTCCGCTCTCACTCCTCAAGGACTTCTGTATCTTGAACACAAGTACGTTGTTCCCGGCGGCCGCTTCAATGAAATGTATGGTTGGGACAGTTACTTCATCGTGCGCGGCCTTCTGCAAGACGGCAAAGTCGAGCTCGCCAAAGGGATGGTCGAGAATTTCTTCTTCGAAATTGAACACTACGGCAGCATTCTCAACGCAAACCGCAGCTACTACCTGAGCCGCTCCCAACCTCCATTTTTGACGTCAATGATCCTTGGTGTCTACGAGGCGGAGAAGGCCGCGGGCCATGAAGACAAGAAATGGCTCGAGCGCGCCTACGAATACGCGAAGAAGGACCAGGCGATGTGGGTGCGCGAGCCACACCTCGCCGGTGATACCGGACTTTCCCGCTACTACGATTTCGGCGATGTGCCTGCGCCGGAAAGTCTGAAAGACGAAACCGATCACTACCGCAGGGTCGCCGCGTATTTCTTGAATCATCCGGACCAGGATCACGGCTACCTCGTACGGAAAGGCGCGCCCGGCGCGGAGGCCACGGTCGGCAAAAGTTACGTTGTACAAATTTGCGATGAAGCGCACACCATGGAGCGCCCGGGCTGCGACGAAGCGGAAACCGTTGCGCTCAGCCGTGATTTCTATCGCGCCGATCGTTCCATGCGTGAATCCGGCTTCGACGTTTCCTTCCGCTTCGGCCCGCACGGCGCCGCCACCCATCATTACGCACCCGTCTGCCTGAACAGCCTGCTCTACAAAACCGAAAAAGATTTGCAAGAAATGGCCAGCATGCTCGGCAAACAAACTGAATCTGCGAACTGGGCCAAACAAGCCGAATCGCGAAAGCAAGAGATCCAGAAATATTTGTGGGATGCCAGCTCGGGTCTCTTCTTCGACTACAACCTCGACAAGAAAGAGCGCTCAAACTACGTTTACATCACGGCGTACTACCCGCTGTGGGCCGGTGCCGCCACGAAAGAACAAGCCGCGGCATTGGTAAAGAACCTTTCGAAACTCGAACAGCCCGGCGGCTTGGTTATGAGCCCTTATGAAACCGAAGGCCAATGGGATTTTCCGTACGCCTGGGCGCCAACGCAAATCATCGTGCTCGAAGGCTTGCGTAAATACGGCTACAACACCGACGCCGACCGTGTCTCCTACAATTTCGTCGGCATGATCGCTGAGAATTTCCATCGCGATGGCACCATCCGCGAAAAATACAACGCCGTCACGCGCTCCTCCGAAACCGCTGTCAAAGCAGGCTACAACATCAATGTCGTCGGTTTTGGCTGGACGAACGCGGCCGTCGTCGTCTTCCTTCACGAAATGCCGCAAGAACTCGTTGAGAAGCTCGCCCACGAACAAGCCCAGCTCGCTGCGAAATAGGGCTGCCGCATCTTTTACCGAATCTCCGAAAGCACCGCCGCGTCCGCAACCGGCATCGCGCCTTCCTGCGACGCCACCCACGCGCCTAACCGGTTCGCCGCCAGATTCATTTCCCGCAGTGGCGTCTTGCGCAACCAGTGATGCACCAGCGCCGCAGTAAACGCGTCTCCCGCGCCAACCGTATCCGCCACCTTCACGGTAAACCCGCGGTGTTCATCGATGCTATCGCCGCGCACCAGCAAACTCCCGCGATGCCCGCGCGTTACGCATACCAGCTTCAATCCGAACTCTTTCGCGAGCCAGTACGACGCTTTCTTCTCGTCATCAATTTTCTCGCCGAACATCTCCACAATCCGCGGCAACTCTTCATCATTCACTTTCATGATGTTCGCGTGTAACAGCGCCACGCGCAGCACTTCCGCGGAATAAAACCCCTGCCTCAAATTTACATCGAAAATCCTCGCCGCATCCGCCCGCACCGATTGCAGAAACTTTCGAATCGTCAAACGAGACGTCTCCGATCGTTGTGCCAGCGACCCGAAGCATACCGCGTCCGTCACAATCGCGAGCTCTTGCCAATCCGTCGTCCACTCCAGGTGATCCCACGCCACGTCTTCACAAAACTTGTATTCCGCCTGCCCTTTCAGATCCAGCTTCACCTGCACGTTCCCCGTCGCGTGTGCGCCGTCCGTTTGCACGTGCGATGTATCGAGCCCCGACGATTTCAAATGCCAGATCGCTTCCTGCCCCAGTCGATCGTCGCCGACCCGGCTCGCCACAATTCCCCGGTCGCCGAGCAGCGCGGTCATGTACGCAAAATTTGCTGGCGCGCCTCCAAGCTGTTTTCCCTGTGGAAACATGTCCCACAAGAGTTCGCCGAGCCCCACCACCGTGAACTGTCCACTCACGGCTTCGTGTCCTCGCGCGATTGCAGCTGCTCCGCCAGTTTCAATTCCCGCTTCGCGTCTTCCGTGCGGCCCAGGTCGCGGTACGCCTGCCCCAGCAAGTGATGTGAAATCGAATTGTTCGGATCCATCGAAATCGCCCGTTGCAGCGACCGCACCGCCAGCGCCGGCTCGCCCTTTTTCTCCAGCACTTTGCCCATCAAAATGTACGGCCCCGATGCCGTCGCATCCAGCCAGATGGATCGCTGCAACAATTTCTCCGCATCGTCGTATTTCTGCACGCGCGAATAGGCATCCGCCAGCTTGTAATACGTCGCCGCGTGCCCGGGATCAATCGCCAGTTCCTGCTGAAACTGCGCGATCGCCTCCGGAATCTTCGATTGATAAAGGTAAAGCTCACCCAACAAAAAATGCGCCAGCGGCAGTTTCGGATCTAGTGCAATCGCCTTCTGCCCGTATTCTTCCGCCACCGGCCCGAAATCCAGGCGCAGCAACATCCGCGCCGTAAACAAATAGCTTGCCGCTGACTCCGCCGGCACGCCAAACATTTTCGCGAACGCTACGCGCGCTTGCGGATAGTTCTTCGTCTGGATATACGAAGCGCCCAAAATATACGCCGCATCCACATTCGCGCTCGGATACCACGACTGCACTTTTTCCAGATACGGAATCGCTTCCCCCGGCTTCCCCGCCAAATACAGCGAAAGCCCGGTTAGTTGCGTCGCTTCACTGTCATTCGAATTTTCTTTGATCGCGCGCTGTAAATTCGCCACCGCATTCAGGTAATCGCCCTTGCGGTAATACGCAATCCCAAGCTCGCGCGAAAGTCCTTGCAGCTCCGGCTTGCTCTTTCGCAACTCTTCGAGAGCGGCGATCGTCTCGGCAAATTTTCCTTGCTCCAGCAATCGCCGCGATTCCGCAAAAACAGAATCCGCCTGCTGCGCGTTAACTTTTATCGAAGAAAGGAAAAAACAGGAAGCAAGAAGGGATGCAACCACAACGAGCAGTGAGCGATGTCTGCGCATGAAGAGCCGTCGAGCCGACGACGATTTAAACACAAAAAACGGGGAGCCCGTGAGGGACTCCCCGTTTTTCTTGGGGTGTTGCAGGGTTAAAAAGTGAACCGGACGCCAAACTGCAGTTGCCGCATTCCCTGAGGCGAACCCGGTGAGTTGTTGTTTTCGATGTCGCTGATTCGGCCAGAGTCGCCGCCGCAATCGATGCATGTATTGCCCTGCGTGCTGCTAAAGGCCAGCACCGGGTGGTTGAACACGTTGTATGCATCAAAGCGGAATTGTGCTTTGTAGCGCTCTGTGATGGCAAACGTCTTCGCAAGTGCCATGTCGGAGTAGAACCCTCGCGGGCCTCGGTAAGAATTGCGCCGAACGTTGCCGATCTGGCCGCAAGCCGGCAGGGCAAACCCTCCGGATGTCGGTCGCGCAACCAGGCATTGGTCGTCTTGACCGCTGATGTCCGTCGGGGAATTAGCGATCTCTGGAAGCGATTGGCTGAGTGCTCCACTCGGCAACGGCACGAACCAAAGTAGGTTACCCGCGGAATCGCGGCTTGTTCCGGTCTTAAGCTTAACCGTCGCGTTGGGACGGCACGGTCCCGCGTCGGAAACCTGTCCGCACTCGCCGATGCTGGGCGTGAAGGGCAGGCCACCGCTGTAGTTGAGCGTGTTCGTGAGTTGCCAACCGCCAACGAGTAAGTCAGCAACGCGACCCGCGTCGCTCAAAAACGTCTTGCCTTTGCCAATCGGCAGTTCGTACACAGTGTTAATCACGAACGCATGATTGCGGTTGAAGTCATCCGGCCCCCAGGCGTACTTCTTGTCGACGGAGAAATAACCCGCGTCATAGAAATAAGCTCTCGAGTACGTGTAGTGCGCCAGGAATTGCAGACCCTTGCTGACGCGCTTCTCTACCTTTATTTGCAAGGCGTTGTATTTGTTGTCCGCATCGTTGCCGAAATAGTCTCCCGGGCTGTCCGAACAACAGGTTATTCCCGGGAAATTTGGATAAGTGAACGCCGGAACACCGTTCAGGAAAAGTCGGCGTCGGAATGACGGTGGCGTAAATGGTTGGAAGCTCTGTTTGCAATCGAAGGTGCCCGTCGGCAGCCCCGTTATGGGATCTGTGTTCGGCGAACAATGATAGGCGAATGTACCTTGGCCGATCGCCGCCTCGTTTGTATTGTAAGACGGTCCGTTGCCGGCAAAGACGTGTGTGCCTTTGTTCCCGACGTAGCCGACCGTAACATTCAGCGTGGGAGTCACCTGGCGCTGAACCGTTGCGTTCCATTGATCGATCGTTGGGAGGCGCTGAGTGGTTGGCCTGATTCTCGGGCTGACGTTGCCCGCAGGCCCCCTAAGCGGAAGAATGCCATCCGCGGGAATCGTGGCCGGCGTAAAGGCCAGTGGACCCTGGGCCAAAGTAAACACTGCGCTCCGGTCATTCGTTGCCCCGGGGCCGCAACCAGGGCCTTGCGTGCAATTCGTGTCAGTAAGGGTTTGGTTAGCAAGGACGGGCAGATTCTGAGTCACGACGTGCCCGAAGTTGGATCCGAACACGCCAATGTCAAATCCGCGTCCGTAGCCGATACGCAAAACGGTTTTCGGATCGAATTGATACGCAAAGCTAAGCCGCGGCGCAAGCGCTTTGTACGTGTTGTCTACGTTTCCGTGCAAATCGTTCGAGCCAATACCAGCTACACGGATAATACCCGTATCAACGTTCGCAAAGCCGCCCTGCGCTTTGCCGTTGACGCTCTCCGGGAAGTAAATCTCCCAGCGCAAGCCATAGGTCATCGTGAACTTAGGCGATATGCGCCACGAGTCTTGCCCGTAGAAGAACCAGCGTTTCTGGCGTTCCGCAGCCGTCAAGCTGGTGCTAACAAACCGCTCAAACGAGGTTACGTCGCCCAACAAGAACGTCGCAAAGCTGTTGCCGCCAACACCACCATCAGCCGTCCCTCCGGCGTTGATGTGCAACAATCCCGTACGGCTGGCGTCGCTCGGCACGCGCAGGTTCATCGCGTAACGAATGTCCGCTCCGAATTTGAACGTGTGGTTGCCTTGCGATCTTGTCCAGTTATTCACGAACTGAAATTGCTGTTCACTTTCCGTAAGCGGGCAATTGCAGCGGCCAATGTTTAAGCCGTCGCCGAAGGGGGTAAACCCACCGGTACCGCTAAAATCGATCCCAGCCAGCCCTCCCGTGACTGGGGGACCTGCAACACCAGGCCCGCTATTCAGTCCCGGAACGCCAAATGCATCCATCGGCGAGGCCGTGGCATCGGAATAAGCCGTTTGTGGGTTGTACTTGAAGTACCCGAACCGGAAGTCGGTCAGCCACTTCGTGCCGAGCGGCTTCGTGAAACCGGTCGCTAGGCTGTAGTTGTGTACGTTCGAGCTACCATTCAGCCCACCGGGGCCAAATCCGAGTCCGCCGAGCGCACCCAATCCGCCTTTGCCTGAGAGGGAGAAATAGTCCAGGCTAAAACGCCCGAAGACTTGATAGTTGTGAGGAGCGCTATAGTCAATGCGCGTGTCAAACGACTTCTGATCAAACGGGCCTGCTCCGGTTGTGACCAGGTTATTGGAAATACCTCCGGCAGTGGGCGCTGGGAACAGCGCAAGCATCGCTGTGGCCTGTGGCGAAATCATTGTGTTCGGAATCAGATTGCCCGCGAACTTCGTCCGGCCGGTTCCTGTCGCTAGGTTTCCCGTAGTTGGGTCATAAATCTGACCGTTTACGGGACCAAACGCCGTCAGATACTCACTGAGGTCGCAGTTGCCCGGTTTTCCGAAGCCGCAGGTACTCTCCACCAAAGCAGTCGGAATCGTGTACTGGTTGGTGATGCCTTGTTGCTGTTTCGTCCCCTGGTAATCTCCAAAGAAAAAGAGTTTGTTCTTGATGATGGGGCCGCCAACCGATCCGCCGAACTGCTTCCAGGTTGCAGCAGCCAGCGAAACATCCGGCTTGTTCGTGAAGGGATCGCGCGCTTCTTGGTCGCTGTTGCGATAGAAATAGAAACCGCTCCCATGGAAATCATTCGACCCAGACTTGGTCTGAACCTTGACGATACCTGCGGTCGCCTTGCCGGATTCTGCGTCGTAGTCCTGCAACGCTACTTTAGCCTCGCCGATTGCGTCCAGGTTCGGGTTAACGACAATGATTCCAAGAATCGGATCCTGGTTGTCTGTGCCGTCTAATTCGAAGTTTGTGCCGGAGAAGTGTTGGCCATTGACGAAAATCTGTCCGCCGCCCTGAGGATTCTCCGTCGCTGCGTGGCTCCAACCAACAAGTTTCTGGGTTCCCGGCGAGAGCAACTCGAAGTTGGTGAAGTTGCGGTTCAAAACAGGCAACTCAGAAACATACTTTTCATTGAATTCGATGTCGACGTCGGCGCGGTCGGTCTTCAGTTGCGGGATTTCGCCCGTGACTTCGACCGTCTGGGTTACAGCGCCGACTTGCAACGCAGCGTCAACGTGCGAGGAAGAATCTGCCTGAACGACAACACTCGGCACGTCGTACGACTTGAAGCCCGTAGCTTCGATGTGAATCTTGTAAGTATCGGGAATCAAGTGCGTGACGGAGTAGTTGCCGTCATCGTTCGATGTTGTATCAAACGAGGTGCTCTTTGTTGTCGACGTGACCCTGACCTTTGCGCCGGCAACTGCCGCCCCTTGCGTATCCGTGACCGTACCGATGATGTTGCCGAATACCGCCTGACCGGCCGCATTCGGAACAGAAAAGCCCAGAACCAAACTAAGTGTGACTAAACAACCTAGGACAAAGCGCTTGTTCATTACACCCCTCCTGATCGTGCCCACTGAAATCTCCTGCGCGACTGGGCTACCCCTGCCCGTCTGCAGGTACTTCCTAAAGCTCTAGCGCACCTACCGTCTCGACTTGCGTTGCAAAGGAGTCTGGATTTGCGGAACTGCATCGCTACAGTTCCCAGGCGTGTTGCGCGTGCCGAAGACACCCCCCTGCGACACTACGAACGAAAACAAAAATGTGCTCCGACTTATGTGCTTTTTCACTGGGTGAGGTAAGTCTCAGAAGGTTTGATACTGTTACATCATTTAAATCCATTTGTTGCAATCAGATGCGCGCCTTGATACGCTTACGTTACATCGATGTCACCGGAGTCACCGTGGCGGACCGAGCCCAATTTCTTGCAGAAATCGAGCGTTTGGTAAATAGCCATACGCTTCACGGCTCCGAATCCCTCTGCAAACTCCTTCGCTACTTGGCCAAACAAGCCGTCGAACACCCCGGTGTTCCCGTCAAGGAATATCAAATCGCCACCGAAGTTTTTGGCCGCCAGGCTGACTTTGACCCACAGCTCGACTCCATGGTTCGCGTCCAGGCGGGCCGCCTCCGCTCAAAACTCGCCGAGTATTACAGCTCCGAAGGTACCAACGACGCCACGATTGTCGAAGTGCCAAAAGGCAGCTACGCCGTCGTCATTCATGATCGCGCGACTTTGTCCGCACAAGCTGGAACCGCAGAGGCACACAACCACCAGCCGGAACGCGCGCCGCGCGCCTGGGTCACGGCCGTAATCGGCCTAAGCCTTGCCCTCGTATTGGCCGTAGCGCTGCTCGCGCGTGAGTATTCGAGCGAGCATAGAAACGGCTCAGGCCAGGTCGCAGCCGCCCCACCGGAAGCGCCGGCCCAATTCCGGATTTTCTGGAAAGGCTTCATAACGGGGCCAGAAGAACCGTGGGCGATTTTCAGCAACGCGCAATTCGTCGGAGAGCCGACCTTCGGCATGCGCTACTTCGACGCCAAGAGAGACGCAAAGACGCCGATCCTCGATCACTACACCGGCGTGGGCGAAGTTTTGGCAATACACAACCTCGACCTTGTTTTCGCATCCCTGCATCAGTCCTTGCGCGTAAAACGCGGCAGTCTCTTTTCTCTCGACGACGCCAAGAACAACGATCTGATCTTCATCGGCTCGCCCGGGGAAAATCTCACGCTTCTGGAAATTCCCAGCACGAAAGAATTCTTCTTCCGCCGCATACTGGAAGGTCCGCGCGCGGGAAAGATGGAAATCGTCAACGTAACGCCCCATCAGGGCGAATCCGCAACCTATCTTGCGAGCCCTCCGAATGTCCCCATGAGCGAAGATTATTCGGTTGTCGCGCTCGTCAAAGGTATCAATCCGCAGCATTCCGAACTGATTTTGGCAGGCACCACCACCATCGGCACCCAGGCTGCCGTCGAGTTCGTCACGCGGGAAAATTATCTGGCGACTCTGCTGCAACGGTTGGACGTCAATGACCCAACCCAATTGTCACCATTTGAGGCCGTCATTCGGGTCAAAGTAGCCAAAGGTGTTCCCGTCGAGTCCGAACTCGTTGCCCTGCGGAAGCTTCAGAAATAAATCAGTTTAATTGTCAGGGGCAGCCAACTTCGGATCCAGCCTTTTGGCTTCCATAAATTCCTTTTCCGCTTCTTCCCTTTTTCCCTGCTGACGAAGGGCCAATCCCAACTCGTAGTGCGCGGGCGCGAAATCGTTCGCTGCATTGATCGCGGAGTGAAATTGCGAAATGGCGCCTTCCAAGTCCCCGGCATTCCGCAACCGCTTGCCCGAATTTGTCGCAAAAACGGCAGCCTGCAAATCCGTCTTCCGTTTCGCGAGTTCCGCTCCAGCGCGTGCTTCTATCGCAGCGCCTTCGGCGTCTCTCATTTGCCGAAGCACTGCTGCCAGCGTGGTGTGCGCGCCGGCAAAATCCGGCTCCAACCGCAATGCCTCGCGAAGCGCCGCCGCAGACTCTTGCAATTTCCCTTGCTGCTTCAAAACTGTTCCGAGCGTATAAAACGCCTCTGCATAATCAGGTTTCGCGTGAATCGCCACGCGCAATTCGGTTACGGCGCCGTCCAGTTCGCCCTGCTGCCACAGCGTTACGCCAAGCGTATAAGGCGCGTCTGGTTGCGCAGGATCGAGCGCCTCCGCTTTCCGTAGCTCTACTATCGCTTCTGGAAGTTTGTCCTGCAGCTTTAGCGCAAGGCCGAGATCGTAGTGCAGCGTCGGATTATTCGGGGCTTTCTCCAACGCCGACTCGAATTGCCGGGCGGCGGCTACAAAATCCGCTCTTTGAAGATGCGCGGCGCCAAGATTGGTTTCATAGCCAACGTCGCCGGGTTTGAGTTTCAACGCGCCTTGGAATTCGGATATCGCGCCGGCCGCGTCCCCAGCTTGTAATAACGCAAGACCGAGATCATTGTGCGCATCGCCATCGTTTGGGCGCCGCTGCACCGTGGCGCGGAAAACATTCACCGCTTCACCCGTGCGGCCAGTGCGCTGCAATAAGAGCCCCAGTTGCTTTTGCGCCGCTTCATTTGCCGGCTGCAGCTTTACGCTCGTCTCGAACGCGGAAATCGCAGCCGCTACGTCGCCCGAATCCCGCGCCGCCAGTCCAAGATAGTATTGCGCCGGCGGATTTTGCGGGCGAGCGCGGACGGATTCCTCCAGTAATTTTCTCGCCTCCGCAAATGATTTTTGTTCGTAGTACAAAACGCCAAGGTGCAGCGGCGCATCCGTTGCGTCCGGTGACATTTTGATGGCAGCTTGAAACTCTTCCGCTGCCTGTTCGGGTTTGCCTTGGTTGACGAGGAGAACTCCCAGATCGTCGTGAAGTTCCGCCGAATCTGGATTGAGCTCAACGCCTTCCGAAATTGCATCGATCGCTCCCGTCAAATCCTTCGCCGCGTTCAGTGAGCGCCCCAACGCGCGGTACGCTTCGGAGTTTGACGGTGCAAGATTCACGGCCTCACGCGCTTCTCGAATTGCTTCCGTCTTGTTTCCTTTTTGCAAAAATGCGTTTGCCAGGTTCGTGTGCGCCTGCGCGAACGCCGGTTTTAGCCGCGTCGCGCTGCGCAACTCCGCAATCGCAGGGTCCACTTCGCCGGAAAGCAGCAAAACGTATCCGAACGAGTTGTGCGCTTCCGCGCTTTGCGGAGCCAATCGCGTCGTCTCTTGGAATTTTGTTCGCGCAGTCGCAAGATCCTGCCGTTTCAGCGCCGCGATTCCCGCGGCGTAACTCTCATCAGCTTTTTTTGCGGCCGCACTCTGATCTTGTTGAGAAAATGCGACGCAAACAAGAAACAAAAACGCCGCGAACCCAAATAGAAAGCGCGGCCGTGTTTTTACAATGAGGGGAATCACGTGGAATTGGCTCAACATTTCCATCGTAACATCAGATTGTTGCGTTACACTTCGCGGCGCGTGGATTACGCCTTGACCGCGTTCCGCGTGGGTTCTACGATTTCCGGACCCTCATGAACCGAACCAACGTTTTCCCTTTTCGCGTACTCGCAATGCTGTTCCGGCTTTCTCTCGCTGCAATACTTGTGTTTCAGAGTTCTTTCGTCTTTGCGCAAAGCGGCGCGACGAAGAAAAATAACGGCGTCGCTTTTTTTGTCGATGAAGCGGAAAAGCGCGGACTAGCGATGCGAAATGTTTTTGGCGGAGTGGATACAAAGAAGTACATCATCGAGACGACGGGGACGGGCGTGGCGATCTTCGACTACGACAACGACGGATGGCCGGACATCTTTGTCGTCAACGGAACCACGCTGGAGCCGCTGGCTGGGAAAAAGCCGCCGACGAATCATCTTTATCACAACAATCGCGACGGAACGTTCACCGACGTGACGGAGAAAGCAGGGCTCGCGAAAAATTCCGGCTGGGGACAAGGCGTTTGCGTCGGCGATTACGACAACGACGGATTTGAAGACTTGTATGTGACGTACTACGGAAAAAATATTTTGTATCGCAACAACGGCGACGGAACTTTTTCGGACGTCAGCGAAAAAGCGCATGTGAGTGGAACTGGAAAAGCGTGGAGCACTGGGTGCGCGTTTGTCGATTACGACCGTGACGGGAAACTGGATTTGTTCGTCGCGACGTATGTGGACTTTCATGTAAGCACGGCGCCGGGGCCGGGCGAGCGCGCTTCGTGTATCTGGAAAGGCGTTCCGGTAATGTGCGGGCCGCGTGGATTGCCGTGGAGCAAAAACATTTTGTATCGCAACAAGGGTGATGGAACGTTTGAGGATGTGACGACAAACGCGAAAATCGATCAGACCAACGGGCATTACGGATTCAGCGTTTCGACTTTTGATTTTGACGATGACGGATGGCCGGATATTTACGTTGCTTGCGACAGCACGCCGAGCATTTTGTACCACAACAATCGCGACGGAACGTTTACGGATGTGGCGGTGGTGGCGGGCGCGGCGTTCAACGAAGACGGAAAAGAACAAGCAGGGATGGGCTCGACGATTGGCGATTATAACGGCGACGGCCGGCTGGATATTTTCAAAACAAATTTTTCGGATGATACGGCGACGCTCTATCGCAACAACGGCGACGGAACGTTTGACGATGTGACGTTCGCGGCCGGGCTGGGGCTGTACACGAAATATCTCGGCTGGGGAACGATGTTTGTGGACGTGGACAATGACGGCTGGCCGGATTTGCTGCTGGTGAACGGTCACGTGTACCCGGAAGTGACGAAACAGCATTTGGGGAGCGAGTACGAAGAGCCGCGGCTGCTTTATCACAATCTGGGGAACGGAAAGTTTGAAGACATTTCCGAAAGTTCGGGGCCGGGGATTACGACGGCGCGGTCGTCGCGCGGACTGGCGGTGGGCGATTTGTGGAACAACGGGAGAATGTCCGCAGTCGTGAGCAATATGAATGAGCCGCTGACTCTGCTGGTGAATCAGGTGAAGAGCGCGAATCATTGGATTGGGATCAGGACGATCGGAACGAAGTCCAACCGGGATGGGATTGGCGCGAAGATTCGCGTGCAGGCCGGCGGCCGGATTCGCGTGGATGAAGTGCGGAGCGGCTCGAGCTTGGACTCGAACAACGATATGCGGGTGCACTTTGGTTTGGGCAGCGCGGCGAAAGTGGACTGGGCCGAAGTGCGTTGGCCGAGCGGATTGACGGAACGGTTTGAGGGATTGGCGGCTGATGGGGTCCGTGTGTTGAAAGAAGGAAGCGGAAAGCCGGTGGAAGCGGAGAAGTAGGGTCCGAGTTCGAGATTGGGAAGAAGAACTGGCTACACCCGGGTATTTTGGGCAGAGTGTGCGCAAGTGGCTGAAAATACGAAACATGAGTTGACGCTCTTTGGCAAGAGAGTGAAAGAGCGAGAGCGGTTTTGGTTTAAAGACCCGCCACTGCATTACTGAGCCGGTGATTCCCGGCTTTCCCGGTTTGAGCCGGGAGCGGCCGCGGGGTTACATCGGCATTTACGAGATTCATGGCCCACTTGATGGCTTCCAAGTACATTTTCTGAAGCCGAGGATCATCCCAATTTTGCTCGACGTGACCCAGCGTAGAGTAGTAGACGCGGCCTCTTCCATACATTTTTGCCCAGGTAACGGCGAAATCGCGGTCTTTACGGTGGACGCGTGGATTATTCAGATCGAGTTTGCTTGCGTCGAGCCGCATGAGCACCCGAACCTTATCCCGCGAATAATCCTTCATCTGATAGATTTCGTCTTTTAGAACAAAAGAAGCCGGCCACTGCTGCATGCCCGGGAAGGCAGGATCCTCGACGATAATGGGAGCATCGAACGTGACCCAGGGATGCTCGTCGAAATATCCGCCGATCATTTCGCCATATTCAGGCCAGGAAGTGAACGTGATGGTGGCACTGTGGACGCCAATAAAGCCCTTGCCATCGTCGTGAACGAAGGACAAGAGCGCGGCCTTTTGTTCCGGGTTCATCTCCAACTCGCCGCCTGTGTAAAAAAGGACGGCGTCGAAGTCATTTAGATTTTTGGCGTTGTATTCGAGCTTCTGTTTTGTGAGTACTTCGGTGTCGGTTCGAATCGTCGTGGTCCACAGGCCAGACTCTCGGCCCAGGCGCTCAATCGTGGCCAGGGCATGCGACACCGACTCATGGCGGTAGCCTTTTTCTTCGCCGAGCACAAGGAGATGCTTCATCGGTTGAGCGCCGGATTGTGCTTGAGCCGAGCATCGGCCGCAAAACGCCGACGCCAAGCAAAGAAAGATCGCAACTAGTCGAATGCTCGTCACTCGAAGCCTCCGCGCTACAGGCCACCGACGCAGCTATTTTTCATGCCCGAACCAGAGAATCGCATTTTCGAAAAGTTTTGACCAGTCCGGGGAATTAGTCCAGAAGAAGCGGCGGGCGGAGAAAGACGCGGGTCTAAAGACCCGCCACTACATGGAGAAAGGCAAGACGCCAGCGTTACGAAGAAAGGCAGGCGCGGAGACGGCGAGTCATGGAGAGATGCGGGAGAGAAGGACGGAGTGGCTAGGCGTTAGGTCAGCGCTGTATAAACGCGTGCGGAGGGTGGCAGATTGGGCGTCCGTGAAAAATAGAGTGTGGCGGAGGGCGGAGTGGAGGGCGGCGGAGTCCCAGCGGCCTTGCATGAGGCCGGAGGGCGAATGGGAGTTTGAGCCGAGAAGGAGATGGCCGACTTCGTGGGCGATGACGAAACCGAGCATGTCGCCGTCGGAGAGTTGGGTGTGTTCGCGATTGGCGGCGAGATTGTTGTAATAGACGTTGGCGTAGACGCCGCGACCGGACTCGTCGAGGAAGGCCTCGCCGAAGATGTCCGCGCCGACGGAACGGCCGTGTGGAAGGATGCGAATAGAAAGTTGATGCGGCCAGCCGACGACGGAGCAAGGCGTAACGCGCTGAGAGAAGTTCGCCGGGTCGGGGCGGGCGCAGCCGAGCCAATCGAGCTCGACACCGGATTGAGCGAGGATTGCGGAGGCGCGGGTGGCGGCTTGGGCCAGGGTATCGGCAGGGATGCCAGCATTGTTGAAGACGGAAAGGTGGACGCGAACGGCGGGAGTGTCCGGAGTGCGGGCAGCGGCAACGTCGGCGGCAGCGACGAGCGAAACGACGACCAGAGATAAAGATTTGAAGCGGGAAAGCGGGAACATAGCTGACCTCCGTGGGCCCGGAAAAGGGCGGGCTTGGAGGGTCAAGGCTGCAGCGTGTGATGAGGTACCTCAATGCACTGGCAATAATTGGGCAGGGATTTGGATGTAACGTGTTAAGTCGTTCAGGGAAAGGCGGTTAAACGGACAAATTACAAGAAATTTACAAGGCAGGGTCAAACTTTCTACGAATGCCGTCGTATAGGTAATCATGGTGACCCATGGCGACTGAGGCTGAAGCGAATAAGGCGGTGCGATTTGGAAAGTTTGAGTTCAACCCAAAGTCGCTGGAGCTGCGGCGGAACGGGATACGGGTGAAGCTGCAGGACCAGCCTGGACAGATTTTGTCGGCGCTACTGGAAGTGCCGGGCGACTTGGTAACGCGGGAAGAGCTGCGGAGGCGGTTGTGGGCGTCGGACACGTTTGTGGACTTCGACCATAGCCTGAATACGGCGATCAAGCGGCTGCGGGACGTGCTGGGAGATTCGGCGGACAATCCCGTGTTTATTGAGACGCTTTCGCGGCGCGGGTACCGGTTTATGGCGCCCATGGAAGAGCTCGAGAACGGGGCGCGGAACGGCAACGGGTTTGGCGCGACGAACGGGCATGGAGCATTAAACGGCAATGGGAACGGCCACGGTGAGGCGGGGCTGCTGGCAAATGTGGCGGGCGGTGCGACGGGCCGGTGGAGCGCCCGATTCATTTGGTGGGGGCTTGCGGGGTTGCTGGTCACGACCGGGGCGGTGTCAGCGGGTTGGCATGCGGGGCACCGTTCGATGAGGCCGGTGCAGGCGCGGGAGGTCAGGCTGACGACAAATTCGCCGGATGCGCCGGTAGAGGGCGGAGCGATTTCGCCGGACGGAAGGATGCTGATTTACTCAGACAAGCTTGGGTTGCATGTGAAAGACACCACGAGCGGGGAAATCCACGAGGTGGCATTGCCACAGGATTTCAAAGTGACCTGGAGCAGTTGGTACCCCGATCAAAGTCACATATTGGTTTCCGCTGCGCCGAGCGCGAAGGAGCGCACTGGACTTTGGAAGATCTCTCTTTTGGGGGGAACACCACAGAAGCTGGTGGATGATGGCGAAAATGCGCGGCTATCGCCAGATGGGAAAAAGATGGCGTTTTTGCGGGGCGAGTATCCGCGACGGGAAATCTGGACAATGAACGTGGACGGCAGCGACGTCCACAAAGAGGTGGATTCGAGCGGATCAGTTTACGGAGTGCCGGTATGGTCACCGGACAGCCGGATCCTGGCGTTTGTTTGCGTGATCTATTTTCCGAACTGGAACGACGAAGACGTGCAAATCGAAACACACATCCTGGGGAGCGGACAGAATCGAATCGTCGTGAAAGACCGCCAACTCAACAGTGGTTTGGCGTGGCTTGCGGATGGACGGCTGGCCTTTTCGCTCTCAGAACCTCCGCCAGCGCAGGGAGACACAAACGTCTGGGCGTTGCCCCTGGATGCACAGACGGGTCTGGCGAGCGGCGAGCGAGTGCGGATTACGAACGGGCCGGACCACAAGCCTGTGATGGATGCATCAGCGGACGGGAAAAAGATCCTATTTTTGAGGACAAACATTCAGCCGGCGGTTTACGTGTCGCGGATCGACAAGAAGACTAAGACGGTGGGCAGGCCGGAGCGATTGACACTGGATGATCGCAGGAATTTGCCGTATGAATGGACTCCTGACGGGAATTCTGTCCTGTATATTTCCAACCGGGAAGGCAAGTCTCATATCTACAAGCAGGCCGTGGAACAAGGAACGCCGGAGCTTCTGGATACGGCAAACAACGAGCCGAATATTTTGCGGTTGAATCCGGACAGGACAAAGATTTTGTATTCGAGCCTGATGCACAACGATGGAGGCGAACAGGGATTTGCCCATGATGCCATAGTCGTAAAAAAGCTGGAGACCAAACCCGATGCGAACACGAGCTTGAAGGCTGGACAGGGTCTGCAAAACTACCGAATCATGCGAGTGCCACTGAATGGCGGTGAATCGAAGCAGGTGCTGGAGTGGCCGGAGATCAATAATTTTCAGTGCGCGAGGCTGCCTTCGCAGGAGTGCATTTTCAGTAGCTATGCGAATGACGCGCTGGAGTTTTATGAGTTTGATTCGGAAACCGGGAAGAGCAACTTGTTGTTCAAGATTTCCGATCCGGAGTGGCAACTGTTCAATTGGACGTTATCGCCCGACGGAGAAATGCTGGCGATGGCGAAAAAACTGCGCGCGCAGGATGAGGCGGAAATTCAAGTGATGTCGCTGCGCGGCGGCTCAACCCGAAAAATTGCGTTGAAAGAATGGCGGAGCGTGCGGTCGATTGACTGGGCTGCGGATTCGAAGAGTATCTGGACGTGCGCATCGCCGCGAGAGGGCGAAGAAGTGATCATCAATGTGGACTTGCAGGGACATGTGAAGCCGGCCGTGAAAGAGCCGAGTCCTTATATCGGATGGGCGATTCCTTCTCAGGATGGTAAGCGGCTGGCGATTTGGGAAGCGAGCGGGGCTTCGAACGTTTGGATGCTCGAGAATTTTTGAGCCATGATGCTTACTAGGTCTTTTTGGCCGGCTTCGCGAAATCGACCGTACGTGTAATTCCCTGGCCTTCGGTGACGTAATACAGCAAATTGGGATTCAAATCTTTGAGGGAATCGGTTTGGCCGCTGGGCCAGCGGATTTCAAGCAGGTCCACTTTTTGGGCTTCGCCGAGGCCGAAGTGTACGCGCAAATCGTTTTGTGAATAGTAGCCGCCGCCACTGCGGACTTCGTCGATCTGACGATGTGGCTTTTCCTGGCCGGCAACTTTCGTGACGCACGCGATGCGGGCACCGATGCCGCTGCGATTGGATTTTGTGCCGATGGTGCGGATTTTGATCCAATTGTTTTTGTTCGAGGAGTCGCAGCGGATGAGTTGCGGCGGAGCGTTGACGCAATTCACGACGAAGTCGAGGTCGCCGTCGTTGTCGAAATCGCCGAAGGCGCAGCCGCGAGAAGACGTCGGAGCAGAGATACCGACGCCGGCGTTGAGAGAAACATCTTCGAAATGGCCGTCGCGAAGATTGCGGTAGAGAAGTTTGCGCTGTGGATAGCCGGCTTCGGTGGTGAGTTGTTCGACTTCGGGATAGACGTGACCGTTGCAGATGAGAATGTCGGGCCAACCGTCGTTGTCGAAATCGAAGAAGCCGCAGCCCCAGCCGAGATATTGGGTGTGTTTGCCGAGGCCGGCCTGGAACGTGGTGTCTTCAAATACGGCTGCACCGAGATTGTGATAGAGCGACGGCGTGTCGCCGGCGAAATTTGTTTTGACAATGTCGAGGTTGCCGTCCATGTCGTAGTCGGCGGCGGAGACGCCCATGCCAGCCTGCGGCTTGCCGTCTGCGCTTAGCGCGCAACCGGATTCGAGTGCGATGTCGGTGAATTTTCCGTTGTGCTTGTTTTGATAGAGCGCGCTGGCGGTGGAGTCATTGGCGACGTAAATGTCGGGCCAGCCGTCGTTGTCGAAGTCCGCCGTGAGGACGCCTAGGCCGTAGGTACCGTTGGCGCTGAAGATTCCGGCGGACTCGGAGACGTCAGAGAAGGTGCCGTCGCCGTTGTTGTGAAGAAGAATATTTTTCCCTCCGATGAGACCGGGCGGGCCGCAAGCGACCATTACACCTTTATATAAGCACGGGCCGGATTCGGGGACGGGGGCAGTGGCGAGATCCATGTCGATGTAATTGGCGACGAACAGATCGAGTTTGCCGTCACGATCGTAATCGACAAAAGCGCAGCCGGAGTTCCAGCGTTTGCCGCTGGTGGCGACGCCGGCTTTTTCGGCGACGTCGGTGAATGTGCCGTTGCCGTTGTTGTGGTAAAGACGATTTTTGCCGAAGTAGCTGACGAAGAGATCGTCGTTGCCGTCGTTGTTGTAGTCGCCGACGCAACAGCCTTGTCCCCAACCGGAGTAGGCGACGCCAGCAGCGAGCGTTACATCGGTGAAGGTGCCGTCGCGATTATTTTTGAAGAGACGCGAGATTGGTTCCTGGCCTTTGGGGAATCCTTCGAGGCGCGAGCCGTTGACTAGAAAAATGTCGAGCCAGCCGTCATTGTCGTAATCGTAGAAAGCGACACCGCAACCGGTAGTTTCGAGAAGATATTTGTTCTTGTGTTCGCCGCCGTAGATGGTTTTAGCGTTGAGGCCAGATTGTTTGGCGACGTCCAGAAATGTTACGCCGAGGGGAAACGATTCAGTTGTCACATCGGTGGAAGTGTTTTTTGCGTTGGGCGCCCGGGCGAGAGAAAAAACATCTTCGAACGAGAGAACCAGAGCAGAGCGGCTTAGCGACTTCAAGAATCCGCGGCGTGACGAGAACAAGTTGACCCGTACCTTCCCCTGAGAGCGCGTGCTAAACTCTGCCCGTTTCTTTTATAGACAGGGCTGCCGGCGTTTGCAAGTTCTGATGCGGTTCCGAGGTAGGACGATGGCTCATTCACGCGGTACTTCCCTTTTGAACATTTGGCGGAAATTGAGTGCAGCGGGGGCGATTTTGGCGGCTGCCATGATGGCCAGCGCTGCAAGTGCGCAGACTGCGACGGCGACTCATTCGCGC
Organism: Candidatus Dormiibacterota bacterium; assembly: GCA_035577625.1. GTDB lineage: Bacteria > Acidobacteriota > Terriglobia > Acidiferrales > UBA7541 > Acidiferrum. Next base: position 3,245 of record DATLVG010000078.1, on the reverse strand, counting down.
GATGGCGGATTGCTGATTGAGCGGCCGGCGCGTACCTGGGAGTTTTTGTGCGCGGTGGGGAAAAAAACGGGAGTGTTTGGCAATGAGTCTGGGCGGGTCGAGGCTTGGGTTTATCCGTTGAAGGTGTTGCGCGATTTTCATGTGACAGTGCACCACGACGGGAAAGAAATTCCGGCGGAGACGCTGGTGCGGACGATTGAGGCGCGGCCGGAAGAGACGACGCTGGTGCTGACGGGCGATACATTTTCGATTCGCGAGACGTTTTTTGTGCCGTTGGATGAACCGGGCGCGGTGATCAAGTTTGAAATCGAGACGGAGCAGCCGCTGGAGTTGGAGGTGGCATTCCATCGGGACTTTGCGTTGGAGTGGCCCGCGGCAATTGGCGGAACATACGCGAATTGGAACGCCAGTTTGAATGCGTTTGGATTTGGTGAAGAGAGCAAGAAATTTGCAGCAGTGATCGGATCGCCGACGGGACGTGAACCGACGCTGGAATATGAAGCGAATTATTCGAGCTCGCATGAAGAGTCAATGAAACTGGGCGCGACGGCAAAGGGGCGCGAAACGAAGATTGTGGCGATTGCGGGATCGATTCATGGGCAGGCGGAGGCGGAAGCGACATACAAGAAGTTGATTGCCTCCCGTGTCGCGCTAGAGAAAGAGGCGGCGGCGTACTACGCGGAGTACTTGAACAAGACCGTGAGCGTGGAGTTGCCGGACACGCGGTTGCAGGCGGCGTACGACTGGTCGCGGATCAGTCTGGTGCAGGGACTGGTTGCAAATCCGACGATGGGGACGGGATTGGTGGCGGGATATCGAACTTCAGGGGAGAGCCAGCGGCCGGGATTTGCGTGGTTTTTCGGGCGAGATGCGTTCTGGTCAACGCTGGCGCTGAACAGCGAAGGAGATTTTTCGAGTGCAAGAACGGCGCTAGCCTTTGTTGCACAGTTCCAGCGCGAGGATGGAAAGATTCCGCACGAAATTGCGCAGGGCGCGAGCTTTGTGAATTGGTTCAAGGATTATCCGTATGGATTTGCGTCAGCGGACGCCACACCGCTGTACATCATCGCGATGAACGATTATGCGCAAGCGAGCGGGGATGCGGCGTTCGCGAAGGAAAAATGGGCAAGCCTGCAAAAGGCCTATGAGTTCGTGAAATCCACTTATGATTCGAGCGGGTTGCCGCAGAATTTTGGAATTGGGCACGGATGGGTGGAAGGCGGGCCCCTGCTCCCGGTAAAAAGCGAGTTTTACCAAAGCGGGCTCGGAGCGGAGGCCGTGCGGTCGCTTTCGAATCTGGCGAAGCTGACAGGGCAAAACGAATTGAGCGAGACGCTGCGGAAAGAGGCCGAGAAGCAGCTCACTCTGGTGAACGAGCGTTTCTGGATGGAAGAGAAGAAGCGTTTTGCGTTCGCAATCGGTAAGGACGACAAGCAAGTAGACGAGCTGAACGTTCTGGCGACGGTGCCGATGTGGTTCGGCTCGACAACCGACACGGTTGCCACGCACATGGAAAACAATTTGCGGCAGCTTACGAATTTCGATCTTCAGACGGATTGGGGGCCGAGGATTATTTCGGATCAGTCGCCGGTGTATAGCGGCGGGGGATACCACTACGGTTCCGTTTGGCCATTGTTCACGGGATGGGCATCCGTGGCTGAATACCGGCATCACCAGGAATTTCCAGCTTACCTGAATTTGCGGGCGAATGCGCAGCTGGCGCTGGATGGATCGCCGGGACACGTGACGGAGGTTTTGTCGGGAGATTATTATCAGCCGCTATCTACCGCTTCGCCGCACCAGATTTGGTCGGCAGCAATGGTGATCAGCCCTGTGTTGCGGGGAATGTTCGGATTGGAACGCGACGCGGCAAACAAAACGCTGACGCTTATGCCGCACGCACCGGCGAACTGGGTGGATTACAAAATAGAGAACATTCAGGTGGGCAAAAGCGTGATTTCGATCGGATACCACAAAGTTCCGGGTGAATTGAGTCTGGAAATTACGCGAAGCGGCGACGAGTGCGCATTTGAGTTTGAGCCGGCATTGGCGGGGCCGGCGATGGAAGTGCGCGCGGAGGTAAACGGCCGGCAAACGCCGGTGGATTTCAAATTCAATCCGGAGCACCGCCACATCCAGCTGAAGATTGCGCTGCAAGAAGGAAAGAACGTCGTGCGACTACGGGTAAAGAATGATTTCGGACTGGCGTACGATTTCCGGCTGCCGGAACTGGGCAGTAAGAGTTCAGACCTGCGTGTGCTGGACCAGACGAGCGATCAGTATTCGTCGACAATTATCGTCGCCGGACGTGGCGGGGAGAGTTATGACCTGACAGTGTGGAATGCTGACTCAATTGCGTCACTGGAGGGCGCCGAGTTGGTGAAAGAGGCGAACGGGACGACGAAAATTCACGTACATTTTGAAATGGAAAAAGAAGCAGAATATGGACGTAAGGAGATTGCGATTCATTTTCGGCAGTCTAAAGTGGGCGGAAAAGCGAAGCTGAAAGAGTAATTGAGCTACGCGATGCCGAGCTTTTTTTGCATCTCTTCGAGGGAGACGCCTTTTGTTTCGGGATAGAACGACAGAACGACAATGAATTGCACGACAGTCATCACCGAGAAAAAAATGAAGGGATAGCCGCCAGACTTGGCGGCGAGCGGCGGGAAACCGAGGGAAATTATGCCTGCCATCAGCCAGTGAGAGAAGCTGCCCAGGCTTTGGCCCTTGGCCCGAATGCGGTTGGGAAAAACTTCGCCGATGTAAACCCAGATGACGGCCCCTTGAGAGAATGCAAAAAACGCGATGTACGTGACGAGCAGCCAGACGAGATATTCGTTGTGCCGGTGGGTGAGGAAGATTGCCGCTACCCCGGCGAGACAGGAAGCGGTGCCAACGGCGCCAATCAATAGAAGTTTTTTGCGGCCCACCTTGTCGATGAGAGTCATCGCGATCATCGTGAAGATGAGATTGGTGGCGCCGATGGCAACGGATTGAAGGTCCGACGAGACTTTGTTGAAGCCGGCATCGGCGAAGATTGGGTTCAAGTAATAGAGAATGGCGTTGATGCCGGCGAGTTGGTTGAACATGCCGATGGTGACAGCCAGGAAAACCGGCAGGCGGTACTGAGGGTTCCACAAAGAATCGTGCTGGTGATGCTCGGCGTCGATGGAGGCGACGATCTCCCGAAGCTCGGCTTCGTAATTTTGTTCGCCGATGAGGCGTAGAACATCTCGAGCTTCGTC
>DATLVG010000077.1:0-30482 GCA_035577625.1 Candidatus Dormiibacterota bacterium | reverse complement strand
AAGCCACCGAAAGCGGCGCCTGAATAAATGTCTGCCACACAAAAAGGAACGACATTAGCCGTCCCCATTTGTTCGGCCCGTACGCTTCACGCAAAAAAACGTACGTCCCACCCGCTTTCGGCATCGCCGCGCCGAGTTCGCTCCAGACGAACGCGTCCAGTGTTGCAATCACCGCGCCTGCCAGCCACGCGATCATCGCCTGCGGCCCGCCCATCGCCTTGATCACCAGCGAGCTCACCACGAACGGGCCAATCCCCACGATCTCAATCATATTCAGCGCGACGGCCTCTTTCAGCCCAAGCCCGCGCTCCAGCTGCCCATTCGCCTTGTCCGATTGCCCGTTCCCGCCCTCATTCATCGTCCCGCGAGAATAGCAAACCCACCGCGTTTCGTCTTTTTTCCGCGCCCCATGCCTAGATGCTTACGTGCACACATTAAGAGCGCAGTTCGATGCCGTTCGAGCCATTCTTGTGTTACAAAAGTCTTCTTGTGACTGCAACGTGGGGTTTTGCAAAGGGTCTCGCGCCGGGCGAGGTCCGTTCGCGGCCGTTCCTCTGGCTGGTGACCGCCGCCCTTACCGGCGGCATTGTCATGTCGCTCGAGCTTGCCGCATTTCGCCTGTACGCCCCCTATTTCGGCTACTCGATCTACGTTTGGGGCACCATGATTTCCGTCGTCATGGCCGCTCTCGCGTTGGGTTACGCTTTGGGTGGTTGGCTCGCCGACCGCAGCCGCTCAGGCACGATTCTCTATATCGTCATCGTCAGCAGCGGGGTCTATCAATTGGCCGCCCTGTTTGTCGAGCGTCCCATTCTCCGGTGGCTCTGGCAATCCGGCGAATTCTTTGGCACCACCATCGCCAGCCTGATTATTTTCGTGCCGACTATGACCGCGCTCGCCGTAACTGCACCCTTCGTCATTCGACTCCTCGCCCGCGCGGAACACATCGGAATCACCGCCGGTAAAGTCTACGCACTCTCCACAGCCGGCAGCATCGTGGGAATCCTCATCACCGCTTTTTACCTCGTCCCCCGTCTGGGTACGCGAATGACTCTGCAAATCTTATGCGCGTCCACTCTGCTTGTTGGCGCACTCGGCCTCATCGGAAGAACCGCCGCTGCCGCCACAATTTTCCTGGCGGCCGTTGGCGCCCTCCTTCTTCCCAAGCTCACCTATTCGCCTGCCGTTCTCTGGACCACCGAATCCGCTTACAACTGGGTCGCCGTAATGCACCACGACGATCTTCGCTGGCTGGTCCTCAATCATCCTGCGTATTCTCAAACCACCCGCAAGGTCGGCGCAATTTGGTCCGGCTCCTATTCGGATGATTTCGCTCTCGGCCCCACACTTGTTCCCGCCCACCGCATGTTGGCACTCGGTTTGGGCGCAGGCGGAGCCATCACTTCAACGCTTGCCGTCGCCCCGCAGCTTCAGGTCGATGCCGTGGAAATTGATCCCAAGGTTGCCGACGTCGCCGCCAGGTATTTCGGTTTGCCGGTTGGCCGGAGCAATCTTTCCGTCCACATTGCCGATGCGCGCCCGTGGCTCGCTTCTTCTTCGCAGACCTTCGATCTCGTTCAGGTGGATATCTACCAAGGGGGGCCGTACATCCCGTTCTATCTCATCACCCGGGAATTTTTTGAAGAAGTCTCCTCCCACATCAATGGCGGCGGGCTTCTCATGATGAACGTTTACGATACGAGCCGCTCTCGCGAACTGCTCTTGGCTACCGCCTCAACGCTCAGGCTCGTTTTTCCTTCCGTCTTTGTAATCTCACGCAGCGATGGAAATCACGTCGTCCTCGCCTTTCCGGCGGAAACATCGCTCTCCGATATCCGGCAGCGATTGTCGCGTGTCGATGGCGACGCTGCTCTGCGCGCAATTGCCGCCCAAGCCGCGGACAACATTCGCGAACTCGTCGCTCCCGCCGGAACCACCGTCTTCACTGACGATCGCGCACCAGTCGAGGAAATCACTCGCCGCATGCTTCATTCGACTGGCTGACCCTTCCGCGATCGGAGAGCCTTCTCTTGCGTGCTTCCCGTTCGCAGCCCGATCCTGCTTTTTTTCTTTTCTTCTCTGTGTCCTCTGTGTTCTCAGCGGACTCTGTGTAAACTTTTTCTCTGCGCTTCACTTCCCCTTCACCATGCTCCGCACCATCGCAATCTGTCCGCCGTGCCAGATCGTATGTTGCACGATTCCGTTCAGCATAAATTCATACGGATAAGTCCGCCCCGGTGTCTGCTTCCCCAAATCCGCCTCCGGAAAATTCCGCATCCGCTCTTCCAGCAAGTCGCGGCTCCGGTTCCACTGTTCCAACAATTCCTTCCACGGAATCGCCGCCTCCGCCCACTCTTTCTCCGCTTCCCACTTCGGCAATGGGCAACTCTCCGAAGTTTTCCGGATTCGTTCATTCCACAGCAACAGATGCTGCAGCAACTCCGAAATTGTATGCGTCGCGCCAACCGGCTTCGTCACCGCCATCTCCGCCGTAATTTCCGCCAGCATCTCCCCAATCGTCGGCCCATACCACGCGCCTTTCACCGTCACAGCCCGATATGCCGCGGCGATCTCTTCGCACTTGTTCATGTGTCCCCCGGATCGCTTTTGCTTTCTGTGTTTCAAGAGGCCAGTGTATCTCAGCAACAGCGAAGGATGGACATCAGGAGGGGCAGCACTCTGCTCTCAACCCCTGGCAATCGACTTCGTTTCCAAAAACAATCGAGTGTGGGGTTAACGCAATGCCGGCCCAGGTGACCGCTTGTGTTTCTGGCTATACAAAGCCTCGTCCGCGGCGCAAAGAATATGCTCGATGGTGTGGCCGTCGTTAGGATATTCTGCAACACCGATGCTCGCCGAGATTCGCGGAGTCTCGGGGTCGTTTGCCAGTCGCTGCGTAATGCGTTCGGCCACCCCGCAAGCCTGATCGAACGGAGTTTCGGGCAAAACCAGAGCGAACTCATCGCCGCCATAACGAGCGGCCGTATCAACCTCACGGCAGTTGAACCTCAGGACTTCGGCGATCCTGGTCAGCGCCCGGCTACCGGCCAGATGCCCGTACGCGTCGTTGATCTTTTTCAGGCCATCGAGGTCCAGCAAAAGAACGCAAAATGGCCGTCCTGTGCGGCCATAACGCTTGATTTCCAAATCGATTCGGTCAAGCAGAAGGCGGTAATTAGCGAGTCCGGTGAGAGCGTCGGTGACGGAGAGCAGCTGTGTGTGCTCTTCCTGCCGGCGCCGCGCGGAGACCTCAGCGGCGAAGGCGAGCGTCATCAAAACCTTCGTGCCCAGAAAAGCTTGCAAGAGAAGCAACGAATCGTTCGGCGACGGCCGAGCAAAAGGTCCATAACCCATTTTCGTTCCGACGACCGCAATACACGCGAAAATAAAAATCACCGCCGACGATTCTCGCTGGCCGAACCGGAATGCCGCCCACACGAAGAAAGGCGTGCACAAGAATGTCCACGGATCGTTTCTCATCTGTGCATGAAAGAGCGGGCCATAGACGATGCCTCCGGTCAACAGCAGCATGCTCAGCAAAACCGCCGCCTCGAGCATCTGGCGTTCCGTCCATTTCGGTCGCGGATTCGCCGCCCAAAGAAGCAAAAGAGGCGTGAAAACGAGGGCTCCTGCGCCGTCGCCCAGCCACCAGGTGCGCCAGATCAGCCAGTATTGGTTCCAATCGGCGAACCCACCCAGGCTCAGGCTCGTGACCCCGAAAGTCGCCGCAACCGTCGTGCTCAGGACGCCTGCATAAAGTCCAAAGCGGAGAATGTCCCATGTTTTGTCAAACGCGTGGCGGCCGTTCGCGAAGCGGTTCACAAGATACACCGCAAGAACCGCTTCCAGCGTATTGCCGCTGGCGATTCCAAGCGATGTGAGCGCCGTGCCCGTGGTAGTCACGTTCACGACGAATGCTCCGGCAAGAATTGCCGGCCAAAACCGCGAACCCAGTGCCAGGAGCGCCGCGATGGCTATACCGCTCGGAGGCCAAACGGGAGCGGCGCTGGGATGGATCGAGGCGAGGCGCAGGCTCAGCTTGGCTGCGGCGATGTAGACAGCGCAGATCCCTATCCCAATCAGGAGATCTTTCGAAATTTTCGGACGCGTCATGCCAACCCACGCATGGCCCGGGGCGAGGTCAAAGGCCCCGTTTCAAGTATTCGTCAAACTATTCCGTCAACTATAAGGATACCGCCATCTGCCCTTTGGTACTTTTCGGCAAACGATGAGTTCCAAAGTGGTTATCGGCTATTTTCGCGTCCCTACAGGATGCCCTCGGTTTGCGAGTGTAGCAGTCGTTTTTTCTTTCTCGGGTGCCGCAGCCTTCGCCCTTTACGGTGCAGTTTTTGATTCTGCCGAACACCTGTCTGTCTTTACAAGAAAAAACGCCTACTTCACTACCGGCAGCGTCACGTGCGACGCCATCTTCGGCGTGCAATAAACCTTCTGCGTCGCCTTCACAAAATCCGCCGCCGTCGCCTCATAAATACTCTTCACAAATTTCTGTGGATTCCGATCAATCAGCGGAAACCACGTGGACTGCACCTGCACCATGATTCGATGCCCCTTAAGGAACACATGGTCATGATCCCGCAAAGGAATTTCCCATTCCGTCGCTTCATTCGCTTTCAAAACCTCCGCATGCTCGTAGCTCTTCAAATACCGCCCGCGCCGCACTTCCATCGCAATCGGCAATTGGTATCCGTTCAGCGACTGCGCGAACTGTCCCGGCTTCGGCCCCGCTTCCGCTTCCCACGCATTTTTCTGCGCGTCCTGCGGATACGCGTCAATCAGCTTCACCACAAAATCGCTGTCCGACCCCGAAGTCGAAGCAAACAACGACGCCGCTAGCGGCCCTGTCACCACCAGATCTTTCTCCAGCGGTGCACTCACAAACGTCAGCACATCCGGCCGCCCGTCCACAAATCGCTGGTCCGCCACTTCCCATGTCCGCCAGTCGCCCGCCGGATACGTCGGTGAAATCGGCCGTTGCCGGTAAGGCACCGGATTTGCCGGGTCCGAAACATATTCGCGAAACGCGCCAGCCTCAGCCGTGCCCGGCGTCGTAAACGACAGTGTCCCATCCGCGTGCAAATACAGATTCGTCGCCACCGCCTCTTTCGGCGGCCATGCCGCATACGTGTGCCAGGTATTCGACCCACTCTGGAACGTGCTCGCCTGCCACGCCGGTTTTTCTCCCTTGCCGTGCAGGTAGTAGCGGAAAAAGGGCGCTTCAATCGTTTCGCGGAATTCCCGTGCCGTTTCGTGCCCGCCAAAGGGAATCAATCCGATACTGTCCCCTTTCGGCGATTGCCATTGCCCGTGGAACCATGGCCCCGCCACCACGAAGTTCGTGTGCTCCGGGTCGTGCTCCGCTGCGTGGCGGAAAATCTGCCACGGCCCCCACGGATCTTCCTGGTCCCAAAATCCCGCCACATTCAAATTCGGCACCGTCGAAGCGTGCAGTTGCCGCACCCACGCCTCGCGTTTCCAGAAGTCGTCGTAGTCGGGATGCTCCACCGTCGAATTCCAGTAGGGAATCTTCCCGTGCAAATATTTCGCGTTGATATTTGCCAGCGGCCCAAGATTCAAATACCACTCGTAGCTGTCGTACGTTTCAAACGCAAAATGCGTGTTGCTGTTCTTGTCCGCCTGCTCCATCACCGCGTATTCAAAATCGTAGCTTTCCCGCAGCGCGCCGAAGCGGTGGTCGTCGTCGTTCATCCATTGATCCACCGGCGAAGCCTGCTCGCTCATCGCCTTCAATGCGGGATGCGGCTGCAGCAGCGCCAGAGCCGTTGTCAGCCCATCGTAGCTGACGCCGTACATCCCCACTTTTCCGTTGCTGTTCGCAACATTCTTCACCAACCATTCGACGCTGTCGTATGCGTCCGTCGTCTCGTTCGTGCTTTTCGGGTCCGCCAGGTTCACCTGCGAAGTTAGATCGAAATTCCCTTCGCTCTTGAATCGCCCCCGCAAATTTTGACGCACCATGATGTAGCCGTCCGCCATCAGCTCTTTCCAGCTCGCCGGCATCTGTTCCGGTGCCTTCTCCGGCACGCCATAAGGCGTCCGCTGAAACAGGATCGGCAGCGGTTCCTTCTGCTCGGCCGGAGCAATAATCACAGTCTGGAGGTGCACTCCATCCCTCATCGGAATCATCACCTCGCGCCAGGTAAACAGCGCCTTCGCCGCACCCGCCTGAGCCGCGTCCTGTCCTCGTGCCGCCTTCGGTACAACAAACACCGCCATCACTAAAACTCCCGCCGCCATAACTAAGCTTTTCGCCCACGCCACTCGCAAATTCTTCACTCTGCACCCCCGATTTACCGCGCCGAGCATAACAAATGCAGTGCGCCTCTCCCAACGCTTCCATCATTTTTTCTCCTGGGCTGTGTAGGGGCGGCACTTTTCACAGTAGCGCGCGCTCTTTTCTCTGACGGTGTCATCCGGAGCAGCCCGGCTTTCTCTTGCGTGCGGTTGTTGCATGCCGGGCTGCGCAGTGGAGGGATCGTGGCTTGATCGATCCCTATTTTAATCGATGAGGAACACTCGAATTTGCCGTGTGAACTGGCAATTCTTTGTTCGTTGTCAATTCGCCCGCAGTGAGGTACGCCCGTTGCAAACCGCTTGGGCTGTGTTTGGCGCTCTGGAGGAAGATGTGGTTTAGCTCGTGCGCCACAACGCGTGAAATGGCGCGCGCAAATTTTTGCTGCCGTTCTCTGGAAGCCGCTCCGCGAAGTTCACGCTCCAAGGTCTGCGCAATTTCGTCGCAGTTCAGATAGGCGATGGGCTGGATTTCGCCATTGACCGTGTACAGGTAAACCCAGCCCAATGGCCCTCCGGCAAATTGCCGGCTGGCCGGCAGGTCTGCATTGCAATGCCCTCGCAACCGCACTTGTACCACCTCGGGATATTCCATGCCTTTCTGAAATTGCTCTCGTTTCATCCACGTCATCGAGCGTTCCGACCACACCGGTGCTGTATTCCGGTCGAGTTCACTGTTTAACACTTCCCAAAAAGACGCCGGCACGGGCTTCGAAAAATCGAACAGCACTGCCGTTGTTGGGTGCGAGGAAGCCTCGGTCGAGGATTGCTTCGGCATTCCGCTCGAAGTTGTGCCGGGGAAAACCAAAGCGGCAAATAAAATTAGCGCACGCATGATGCGCCATCCTGCGCGAAACCGGGCAGCCGGTTCTATCCGCGCAGGGTCGTCAAACTTTTTCCTCGGCAAAGGCCCTAAACAGGAAAAGCCCCGTCCGCTTCTTCCCGAAGACCCCGAGCCAGCGCCGTCCTCTTTTCCCGACGTGCCGACCAAAAAACAAGCTTGTCATCCCGGCCGGAGCAGCAGCCCGGCTCTTTCTTGCGTGCGGTTTTTTCCCGCATCTTGTCGGCCATCGAACCCGTTTCCATAATGCACTCGAATACTCATAAAATATCTATTGATATAGTATTGTATATTACACCGACGAGTGTAACCTATCTCCATTCGAACTGTTCGACCGCACTTTTCCCGTGGTCGACTTCTTTTCCACAGCAGCAATCCCGCGTTTCACTCCACAAAAAACAAACCCCGTATTTTCTTCAGCTTGCGCACACTTTGCACAGACCGCCTCCCCCTTAAGAAACGGCGCAACTCCTTTTCTTTTCAACGCGTTGCGCACTCTTGCGAAAACAATAGAGGGTGTATCCCTCGCCCGCCTGATCTCTCCAATCTTTTTCACTCCGAGCGTTTCCTACGGTGGGTGCTCTTTCCTTCACTCTTTCGCACTTTTTACAAAGAGCCTCAACTCATCTCCTTGCTTGTCAATAGCGTCCGCACTCTTTGCAAAAACACTCGGGGTGTACCAAACGATTCCCGTCGTGGAACGTGCCCGCTGCTCTTCGTATACCCGTCGACGAACGCCCATGGTTCTTCTCGCTCACCACTCTCTTGTTCTCCTGCTTCTTTACCTCGTTACTTCATTACATCCTTGCCTTGCCCTCCCCCTCATTGACCTTACCCTTCAGGAATGAAATGATTATCCCGTTCGCCTACAGCAGATGCGCGGTCAGGGGTTGCGACACGGGACCCGGAATGCGGAACCGGGCCGGTCAACGCCGCGCGGTTTGCCCGCATCCCAGTCTAGCGACGGATGGGGCATCGGAAGTGGCGTCGGACATTGCATCGAAATACCGGATGGGAATGGCGCCCCGGCTCCCCGCCGCGCGCGGTTCAAGAGAGGGATGTTTCATGAAGCGGTTTGGGACAGCTTTAGCAGCTGTCGCGCTAGTGGCACTGTGCGTCACAGCCGGCTGCAACGATTACGGCAACACCTTCCAGCAGAATACGGGAGCTTTTCTCCAATCCCTTTCTCCGGGCAATATCGCGGCAGGCGGGCCTGATATGACTCTGACGGTCATCGGCTCCGGCTTTGTGCCCAAGACGGTCGTGCAATGGGATGGCAAGAACCTCCAAACCAACGTGACCCTGGACGTGAACAATAACGTCACCAACGTCACCGCAACCGTGCCTGCTGCGCTCACCGCCACTCCCGGTCGCCACTTTATCGACACCGTGAATCCCTCCACTAGCAAACAGGACAACGGGCTCTCCAATACCATCGCCTTCGTTGTCACCGTCCCCGCCAATCCCGTTCCGGTTCTCACTTCGATTGCGCCAACCATCGCCGCCCCCGGCAGCGCTGACGTAACGCTGACCGTCACTGGCTCGAGTTTCGTGCAAAACACCGCCACGGGCAGCACTCCCATCAACGGATCGATTGTCGTCTGGAACACCACAACTTCGCAGGCAAACCTCGCCACCACCTTTGGTTCCGCGTCGCAATTGACCGCAACGGTTCCCGCGGCCCTTTTGACCGCGGAGAGCTGCGCGAAAGTGGCCGTATTTACCGGACCGTCCGTCGATCCCAATCATCCCACCGGAAATGGCGGCGGCGGTACCAGCGTGAATCAGGCAGTCTTCACGATTTCCACGAACGCCACCTTCTGTCCGGCAGCAGCGCAGGCATCGCAAGGGGCATTGGCCGTTGCGGAAGAAACTCCTGCGGTCAGCGTGGACGGCCGCTTCGTCGCTTTCGCCGGAACGCCGAACGGACAGCCGAACGCCACCGCGCAAATTTTCTTGCGCGACACTTGTGAAAGCGCCGCCACCGATTGCAAGCCGCAAACGTCGGTCTTGTCCGCCGCCGAAGATGGCACTGCCGGCAACGCCGACAGCCACACGCCTTCCATCAGCGCCGATGGCCGCTACGTCGCGTTCAGTTCCGCGGCCACGAATCTAGTCGCCGACACGCCGAGCGGAAAACAAATTTTCCTGCGCGATACTTGCCAAGGCGCGGTCACGTCGTGCAAACCGCAAACGCAATTGATTTCCCTTGACCCAAACGGATTGCTCAGCGCCACCGATAATTTGTTGCCGTCCATCAGTTCATCGGGCCGATTCGTGGCGTTCTTGTCCGTGACCGCGTCCAAAACGCCGAATGCCAAAGCGCCAAATGCGCAGGCAAATGCCGGCCAGATGAACACCGGCATCCGCCAGGTTTTTGTACGAGATACCTGCATTGGCGCCACCGACTCCTGCACGCCGAAAACGACGCGCATCTCCACGCAGCCCGGCGATGCAAATACAGTTGGAGGAAAGCCGGCGGGCCCTGCCATCAGCGGCAATGGCTCCGGCGTCGGCATTGCCGACAATCATTCGGCAACGTTGTTCACGCGCTCCGTCGCTGTGGACGATCGCGTTTTTCTCGCGATCACCAAATTGCAAAATTAATTTTGAGCGCGTGAATTTTTATTTTGTTAAATATTTTTGCGGCAGCGGATTGTCCGCGCGCTCTTCATCCCAGAAAATACTCACCACATACCAGCGCTTCCCGTCATTAAAAAGCTGCAGGCTGTTGATGCCCCTTGCAAACGGTTTTTCGTCTTTTGCGTTCCGCGATTCGTATGTGCTGAAAACATGAGCTTCCTGCCCAAACTGTTCCGTCTTCCGGGACACTTCGCTCTCAAAGAATGCATGCTCCTTGAAGTAATTTCCCGCGCGTTCCACGTAACCATCAGGAGTAAAAGTAGCAGCAGTAAAAGTGCCATCGGGCTTCTTGCGAGCGGCGCCCATGCGCGCTTCGGGCAAGAAGAGAGAGCGGAACCGATTCCAGTCGCGCTCTCCCGCTGGCCCGGAAATCACACCATAAAGCGCCGCCATGATCGCGTCGATACTTTCCACATCCTTTGGATTCGCCGCGGGAATTGCAGCTTGTGCCGGCGTCGGCGCAGGTCTTTCTTGTGCGAGCGACGGCAATGCAAAGGTCAGTGTTGCGACGGCAGAAAGTGCCAAGACGAGACTGCGAATCTTCATGCGAGCTCCTTACTTGATTCAGTTGTGCTTCAGTTAAAACGGACTTTTACGTCGGGGCGCTTTTCGAGATGGACAGTGTCGATAAAACGCACCTGACGGTCGTCGAGCGTAAGAATCATGGACTGCAGCCGAACACCTTCGCCGAAGAAACGAACACCGCGAAGAAGATTGCCATCGGTAACGCCTGTGCAGGCAAAGATCATCTTTTTCCCCGGCGCGAGATCGGTGGTGTCATAAATGCGTTTGGGATCTTTGACGCCCATTTTTTCGAGACGGTCCGCATCCTGTTGCTTGGCCACAACGAGACGGCCGAGAATCTGTCCATTTAGACAGCGCAAAGCGGCGGCGGTGAGCACGCCTTCCGGCGCTCCGCCGGTGCCCATGACGGCATGGACGCCGGTGCCGACGACAGCAGCGGAGATGCCGGCGGAGAGATCGCCGTCGCCGATGAGGCGAATGCGAGCGCCAGCTCTACGAATGTCTTCGATTAACTTTTCGTGGCGCGGGCGATCAAGAACGATGATGACAAGGTCTTCGACGTCGCGGTCAAGACGTTTGGCGATGGATTTCAGATTGTCGGAAACAGGTGCATCGAGATCGACAGCGCCTTTGCAGCTCGGGCCGACAACGATTTTTTCCATGTACAAATCCGGCGCGTGAAGAAGGCCGCCGCGTTCGCTGGCGGCGAGAACGGCAATGGAATTTGGCGCTCCGGTGGCGCAAAGATTGGTGCCTTCGAGGGGATCGACGGCGATATCCACGGCGGGAAAATTCGCGTTTGGAGCGTGTGTGGCGAGGCCGACTTTTTCGCCGATGTAAAGCATGGGAGCTTCGTCGCGTTCGCCTTCACCGATGACGATGATGCCGTCCATTTGCAAGGAGTCCATGGTTTTGCGCATGGCTTCGACGGCGACTTCGTCGGCTTTGTGACGATCACCGAAACCCATGGTGCGGGCGGCGGCGATGGCGGCGTTTTCGACGACGCGCAGAAATTCGAGACTCAGTTGCGCTTCCATGAAAATCTCCCAGAGGCTGCGAAGGTGGGATGCGGTGCAATATCGTAGTCCAAACTGGTGCGCGTCACCAGAATTTCCGAAGACCGAGGCCGGCGAGGGAATCTTGCCCAGGTCATAACACAGTGGTACCGTGACGAAACACGATCGCTTGTCGACGGAGCCGCTTATCGTGCCAATCGCAAAACTGCCGACCAGCATCGCAGGTATTGCCGGACTCTTCGCCGATTCGGCCTGCTTCGCGCAGCAAAGTTGCCCACCGCCACAAATTCCGACGCTCGATCCGCGCGTGGACATGTTCAATGACAAGCAGGAAATGGACTTGGGGGACGCGATCGCGGAACACGTCCAGAGGGAGTTCCTCGTTATAGATGACGAGGACTTGACAGGATACGTGCAGCGGGTTGGTAAGAGATTATTAGCGCAGGCTCCGCCGTCGGATCTGAAAGTTCAGTTTTTTTTGTTTGACGTACCCATCGCTAACGCGATGACGCCACCGGGAGGGCGCGTCTACATTTCGCGCAAGCTCATAGCGTTGACGCGCAATGAAGACGAACTGGCAAGGCTTTTTGTTTTGACGGGAAATCAGACGGCGTATTTCATCGGCTTGCCTAGACCGGAATAGAACAGAGAGACCGCGGCACGCCTGGAGAAGTCAGGCATTGCTGCGAAAGCGCTGGGTGCCGGGCGTCATGATGAAGCAATGAAGAAATCATAAAAGAGAAGAGTTTTGAAGTAGCGGTGATAATCCTTTGAGTACAGTTGAAGGCCAATGCTCCGCTATGGGACACAATTGCAGAGAAGCGTTGGGGGTGCGAGGGCCGATGATTGTGAAACGACTGGTGATTTTATTTTGCGGCGCGATGTTGATGGACGCGACGGCATGTAAGAAAGCCGAACCAGCGATTGGGACAGTGCCGGGAGCGGGGAAGATTAATGCCTGCTCGCTGATTACAAAAGAAGATGCGGAAATGCTGATGGGGCCGGGCGCGAAGAAAGTGCTGCAGGCGGACTGGAATGAGTGTTACGTGATTCAAGCGACTACGCCGGAGTCCGACACGGCGAGGCCGTCACCGGCTCATGGGTTTGTGGCGTTGCGGGTTTATACGCGAGAACGATGGGAGCAGGACAAGAACCCACACGGCGGGTCGGACCAAGTGGTTAATGGGATTGGAGACGAAGCGATTGATCAGGGGAGCGCGATCGCGTTTCGAAAGGGAGATAACTGCTTTATGTTGTCGGGCTGGCGGAGTTATCTGGATTCCGCTGAGCATCCAATCACGGATTTGCCGAATAAGATTTTGTCGCGCGTACAGTAGAAGGGATCTGGGAAGCGTTATGAAAAAGTGGTGTGTAGGAGTGGCGGCGATTGTTTTGCTTTGCGGATGCAAGAGCAAAACGTCGAGCGAAGACGCGGCAGATTCGGACAAGCCCAAGGTTTATAAGCTCGAGGATGTTGACGAAGAATTGAAAGCGGCGGGCGTGCAGCTGAATGGGACGCAGGAAGATGTAAGAAATTTCGCCAAGGCGCATCCCAACTATCAGGTTTGCCAGGATACGGACTACATGTTTGTGGCGCGCATGAGGAACAGCAAGATCGATCCGAAGGTTAGCGACCAATACATTGTGGTGGCGTATCGAGAGGGAAAGATTTCGAACCTGGAAGTTGGGCCGCCAGAATTTTCGGTTGGGAATTTGCCGAGTTATTGCCACTAGATGTTCCCGCGGCGGGGCCGAGACTGAACTATTATCATGCTTGACGCACACAGGTTTTTTTTGTTCTTTGCGGCGGCGTTTGTTTTGGCTGTGACGCCGGGGGCTGGGATTTTTTATGTGCTGGCGCGGACGTTAGCCGGCGGACGGCGCGAAGGAGTGGAATCGTCGCTCGGGACGTTTGTGGGCGGGCTATTCCATGTGCTGGCGGCGGCGCTGGGGATTTCGGCGATTTTGGCGGCGTCGGCGGTGGCGTTTCATACGGTGAAATATGCGGGCGCGGCGTATCTGGTTTTTCTTGGGATTCGAATGATCCGGTCGAGGAACGAAGCTGTGCCGGAAAAGACGGAAGCGCCACGCGGCGGAGCGTTTCGTCAGGGAATTTTTACGGAAGCGCTGAATCCGAAGACGGCGCTATTTTTTCTTTCGTTCATTCCGCAATTTATCGCGGCGGAGCGCGGGCACGTGTTCTGGCAGTTTGTGATTTTGGGTGTGATTTCGGTGGCGATGAATACGGCTGCCGATTTAGTGGTGGTTTATCTGGCGGCGCCGCTTGAGCGGAAGCTGAAGTCAAGCGCAAGGTTCCGGCGAGGACAGCGAGTGGCGTCGGGAGTGGGAATGATTGGATTGGGCGCGTATGTTGCGTTTGCGGATACTAAGTAAATTTCTAAAACTGAATCATCTGAGTGGTTGCCCGCAAGTGGCGTGGCGCGGACGCAGCTGACGCACGCTGAAGCGTACGCTACCTCGGTTCGAAGGGTTGGATGACGGCGTTGACGAGGAAGGGGTCGTTGAATTCGCTGGTGTCGCCGGCGATTTTTCCTTTTACGGGTAGGAGCCGGGCGGATAGAGGCTTGTGCCATTTGACGGCAAGGGTGGCGACGTCGGCGAGAATAAGAGTGAGTTGATCGGTCGAGATGTCGCCAGGAAGCGGAATGGTGTCGAGGCCGGTGCCGCAGACTGCGGAGTAGGAGAGCAGGCCTTCGAGGGAGACGCGGCCCTGGCTCCAGCGTTCGGCGAGGCGCGAGTCTTCGAGGATGGGAAGCATGAGGCCGTTGTAGCCGGTTTGCTTGACGGGGACGGCTTTGACGGCGGCGGTGATGGTGGCCGCGGCGGTGAGCGTTCCGGCGGAACCAAAAGGTTGTGCGATGAGATTCTCGATAGCGGCACCGATGGAAACGTCTTTTAGCGGGGCAGGAGAAAGGTCGATTCCGACATAGGCCCAGCCGGTTTCCATATCAATACGATTGGCGTGGCGCTCGATTTCGATGGCTTCGCTTGCGAGCATGCTGGTTAATTTTTGTTTTGCGGCATCAACGTCGGTGGCGCCGCGGAAGGCTTCGGCTACGACGTTTGCGGATTCGAGGCCAATGGCGAATTGATGGCCGAAGCCATCGACGTACGCGGCGGTGAAGAAAGGCGAGAGTGGCGGAACGTCGGCGATCGCGCCTAGATTGAAATTACCCTGGCTGTGTTCGGTGGTGTCTTCTAGTTTTTTGATGGCGCGTGCGGCAGCGCCGATTGCGCGCCAGCGGACGCCGTCATCTCCTGCGATAACGATGCTGCCGCGAATGTGTTTGGTGTTGGCGAGAATATCGGCGAGAAGATCGGCTTGCGAATCCGGGTCGCCCGCATTGAGCATGGCGGGGCCGATGCCAGGGGCGAATTTTTCCTTTTCAGCGAGGGCGTCGAGATCTTTAAAGAAAGCGATCGTTTGTTGCGGCGTGAGGCCCTTGGTGTATTCGGGGAAGGGTTGGGTGGCGATTCGGATGGTCTGAACTTCGTAGCCGCGGGATTCGAAGATGGTTTTGGCGCGGCGGAGCATTTGCAGTGCGTCCGTGATCTGCTGCTGATATTGCGTGCGGTCGAGATTGAGAAAAGCGGTGATAGTACGAATTTTTGGCCTGGTTGGAGATGGCGCGGCGGGTTTTTGTTGCGCGAGCAGCGGAGAGCTGGAGAACAAGGCGAAAAAGGCAACAGCGATAGCGAAATTCAGGACGGAGCGGATGCGCATGTGACTTCTCCCTTAGGCACGATAACTCGCGCTTGCGGAAGAAGACAAGGAGAGAGGAATAGGCAGAGAGGAATAGGCAGAGAGGAATAGGCAAGGTGGGTCAATTTGATTTTTTTGGACTCATGCATTTCGGGGTTTGTAAGTACAAACCCCGAGCCCCGTCGTGTCACGAACCAAAAAATTCGACCTGCGCGTAATTAATGGAAGTCGGGGTAGATTTCGTCGGCGATCCAATAATTGGCGAGGAGAATGGCAAAGAGGGTGCCGACGAGCCAAAGAATCCAGCGACGCGAAAGCCAGGAGGCGCGCAGCTTGGAGTTGAGAAGCGTGATGTCAACGAGATAGGCAGCGGAATAGCAGAAATTGGCGAAGAGGGCGAGGACCGTCATCGGAAGAAGAGTGACGAGATGGAGTGCGGGACGGAAGTGCGGCCAGGAAGCGACGAGCCAGACGATGCAGACGCCGAGCAAGATGAGGTTGTAGAGAATGCGGCGCGGCTCCCAGAATCGGGCGGCGGTGGAGAGAAGTTCGCGGAAGTTATCGGTTTGGGGAGAGGACGCGGAAGAAGTCATCGGGCACCTCTTGGTGGTACGGGGGAAAGGATAGCGGGAGCGCTGTGCGTTGTCAAGTACTTTGAACTACAAAGTATCGCCGCGGCCAGACGGACTTTAAAGAAGTTTTGAAGACGTGAGAAACAGAATGGCGACAGCGACGAACGAGCTCCATGCAACGACGGTGACCCAAGCGGGAACGTTTTTGGCGGCCGTTTTGACGAGGGTGATGCCTTCGTCGAGCGGCGCGGCGGCGACGTTGCGCGACAAGCGTTGAATGGCGGCAGTGAGCCAAACGCAGGCGGCGACGACCGGAAGCAAGGCAATAAAACGAGCGAGCGGAATGCCACGGAACCAATAGAGCGCTGCGAGCGTGGAAATCATTACGAGCGCGCCGGTGGCGGCGAGAGCGAAGGCGAGCCGAATGCCACGCGCGAGGCCAAGCGTAACGATCACGGTATGGACGCCGGCTTCGCGGTCTTCGGGATAATCTTCGGCGGTGTTGACGAGGATGATTCCCATTTGGACCGCGCCGTACGCGGATGCGAAGGCGACGAGGTCGGGCGTGGGCCAGGTGCCGAAGAGCATGCCGATCATGAACATCGGGCCGACAAAAATGATGAGCCACAGGCAGGCGAGTTGCCAGAGGCCGCGGCCTTTGAGGCGGAAAGGTTCGACGGAATAAGCGGCGCCGAGTGCAAGACCGACGGCGGTCAAAGCGAAAAGTTGCCAGCGATGCAGAAGCCAGGAAACGTGCGCGGCCAGCGCGAGAGCGAGAATGGCCCATAGAATCACCTGAAATGTGACGAAGGGGACGCCGAGATTGTAGACGGCACGGGAAAGATGCGGCTTGTACTTGGCGTCGAGGTCGCGGTCGGCGAGGCAGTTGATCATGTCGCCGAAGGCGAAGAGAAAAAAGAAGATGAGAACGCCCTCCCAGAAAGTCTGCGTTTTGAAGGCGGCGAGGTTTTTGTTGATGAGCAATGCGGGCATGGCGACGATGGGAATTTCAGCGATGCGAAATTCGACGCGGCGGATAAGGAGCAGGTCGCGAAGAAAATGGAGAAGTTTGCGCATCAGAGGATGTTGACGCGGCGAATGTGGCGAAGAGCGGCATGGAGGAAGGCATTGCGTCCATGCAAGAGGGCGAAATTGTCGGCGATGAGAACGTCGCCAGCGCGCCAGGAGTGAGCCGCGCAAAACCGCGGATCGCGGAGCATGATGGCCATTTCAGAGATGAGCGAATCGCGCTGCGCGAGAGTGAGATTGGGAATATCCAGCGAAACGGGATTGAGATCGCGCACGGGTTCGGCGAAGCGAAGGGTTTCTTCGCCGCTGTCGGGATGATTCACGACCATTGCGGAAGTGAACGAGCCGCCATAATGAACGACTTTTTCGGTGGAGTAGGTGATCGAAGTGGATTTCCAGAGAGCGCGCTGCTCGGGCGTGGCAGCGCGGAGAATCTGCGAGCCATCACAGAAGATAGTTTCTCCGCCGCTGGCAGCAGGCGGGGCGACCTCGCAGGAAAATAGAATGTAATGCGGGATTTTGCCGACGAATGCGCCATCCCAATGAAAGGGCACGGCGGCGGTGGTGTAGATGTAATTCTGTGCGTCGGATTTGGCGACAAGTTCGTTGACGGCGCCGAATTCCCATTCGAGCGGCTCGCCAAGCGAGCGGGCGAGCTGCATCAACGAATCGGTGGAGAGCGCGGCAAATCCGCGGAGAAGAACGTAGCGATGATGAGACACCCAAGTTTTCAATTGCGCGGCGCCGACTTGTTCGACGTTCGAGGGAGCTGCGGATGCAGTGATTTCGACTCCGAAGGGCGAAAGCGGACGAGATTGCCAGAGCTGGTTGTTCATTGAGACTCCAAAGCCATCGTCTTGCGAAGGGTAGCGACGTCCATGGCGAGCAGAGTTTCGTACGGAGTGTTCGTACCGTACAAAGAATGGGCGCCCTTTGCTGCTTTCCAGGCGCGCCACATGCGCCGAGGCGACAAGCACAAGCCTACGAGAATTGAGCCGCAGCAGAGAAAGAAAATCAGAGGAGTGCCGGCGCCATTGCGAAATTCGAAGACGCTGATTTCCGCTTCGCCGAGGAGCGAAGAATCATAGCCGGTGGCGACGTGATGGAGATCGTGATACGGCAACAGGCCGGGATTGGGGAAACGCATTTTGATGAAGCCGATGCCGACGACGAAATTCGGGTCGGTGTAGGACGCAGTGGAGAAGCCCGAAGCGGCGAGGTAGCGATCGCGGGCCGCAAGCACATTTTCGTGGGCGTTGATCATCGCGAAAACTCCAGGTAGTAGGGGTGGCCGTCCTTTTCGATGACGGAGGCGCCGAGGTCCAGAGCTTCGCGGCGCTTGATGAAGACGAAGCGGCCTTTTTCCTTGAGCGCGACAGAATGCCAGGGCGTAAGCCAAACGTCGCGCGATTCGCCGAGCAAAATACCGATTTTCTCCGAGTGCGACGGTTGCGGATGAATGGAAAGGCGAAGCGAGGCAGGAAAGCAGTCCGCGACGAGACGGCCCCAGGCGTCGCTGCGGCGGATTAGTTCGTATGTGCGGTCTTTGCACTCGTTGCGAATGCGCGAGCGGCTCTTGTCTTTTTCGATGGCGACGCGATCCTCGAAGAGAAAGCGCTGAATGCCATTGAACAGTGCCTGCTGGTTTTCGTTGGAATGAAGCCGCTCGCGGATAGACTCGATGGTTTCGGCGTAGTGCTGGCAGAGCGATTCGCGCATCTGATTGGTGTCTGCCACGGCGTCGTAGAGGTCCTGGAGGTGGAACGTTTCCAGATTCTGAAGCTTTAGGAGATCGATTAATTGGGCGACACGCTGGCCATAATCGACCACGTCTGAGTCAGCGACGCCGACGAGGTCGCCGAAAACCAATCCGTCCGAGCAAATCGTTATGCGTGCGCCTGGAGAGTAGACCGAACGGATTTGCGCGCAGAGATCGTTGAGGAAGCCGAGACTGAGCTCCTCGGCCATGTCCGGAACGCGTCCGAGGACTTTTTCCGGATTCGGCGATTTAGCAGGAAATGCGGGGAGCACGAAATGAAGCGGCAGGCCGGTGCCGATGAATCGGCGAACGAGCGGGAGGTGCGGTTCGAGACAGAGATCGCAAATGCCGTCTTTGCCGGAGCCTTTGCATTTTTCCGCACTCGGCAGGAGACGGCGATGGCGAAAGACAAGGCGGAGAATCTCTTCTGCTTTTGCCGTGTGAGCCGCGTTCGCTGGAGGATCAACGAGTGGGCCGCAAATGTCGCCGATGCTATCGAAGAGTCCGCCGGACCCAGGGAGCCAGCGCGCGCGCCGAATTTGCGAAAGCAGCTTGGTGAAAAGATTGAGCGCTGCGTGAGCGCTCTTCGAATCGGCGGAGCGATCCTGGCTCCAGAGAAGAAGCAACGCGAGATGTGCTGCGTAGAGACCTTGAATCAGTTGTGTAGCGGATTCGTCGTGCGGCGCGTCGTCGGCGCCGCGAACCGCGATGGCAAAGGCCGCGCGAGCGCGCAAGCGGACCAATTCGGTCTGGCGGCTGAGAACGCCGATATTGGCTTGCGGGTTCAACATTTTGGCGAAGAGTCCGGCGAAAGCGTCGCGATAAGGACTGACCAGCTCGAGTTTGGCGAGCATCAGCGCGCGAAATCGCTCGGATACGGGTCCGTCCGGCAAGGCCGCTGCGCGGGACTCGAGTTCGTTCGCGAGACGAAGATAGAACGCGAGGATCAGCTCTTCGTCATTTGGAAAGAATTGCTGTGCGACGGACAGCGGCACTTCGGCGGCTTGTGCCGCGGCGACGGTGAGCTCTGGCGCCGGACCGCGGTCGCGCAGGAGTGCGACGGCACGCTCCAGGATACGTTGGCGGCTCCGACTGACCTGAGGGTCCATGAAAGACCACGATACCGCAATTGAGGCGCCGGTGAGATTTGGTGAAATCGCCTGTTGCCGAGATTGCGAGGAGCGGCCGACTTCGAACCCTGGCAAGAGCCTGCCTCCGAAGGCCGCCTCTACAAATGCGTAGCGGCGATATGGAATCTCGGTAATGCCAGCTAACGGGAAACGTAGTCCGCTACACGTAGGCGGCGATGCCGGTGATTTTTTCACCGATGACGAGTTTGTGGATATCGTTGGTGCCTTCGTAGGTGAAGACGGACTCGAGATTGTTCATGTGGCGCATGATGCAGTAGTCGTCGACGATGCCATTGGCGCCGAGAACGTCGCGGGATTTGCGTGCGATATCGAGCGCGATGCCGACGTTGTTCATTTTGAGCATGGAGATGTGCGAGGGATCGACTTTGCCGGCGTCTTTGAGGCGGCCGACGTGCATAGCGAGAAGCTGCGCCTTAACGATCTCCGTAATCATCCAGGCAAGCTTTTCCTGGACGAGCTGGTGCGAGGCGATGGGCTTGTTGGCAAACTGCTTGCGGGTTTTTGCGTATTGCAGAGCCGTGTCGTAGCACGCCATGGCCGCGCCGATGGCGCCCCAGCCGATGCCGTAACGCGCTTGATTCAGGCAGCTGAGCGGACCGCGGAGGCCGGTTACGCCCGGAAGAAGGTTTTCTTCCGGGATCTCACAATCGCTGAAGGAAAGACCGCTGGTAACGGAGGCGCGGAGCGACCATTTACCGTGCACGTCCCACGCTTTAAAGCCGGGCGTGCCCTTTTCAACGAGAAAGCCGCGGACTTTTTCGTCTTCGCACTTGGCCCAGACGACGGCGACGTCGGCAATGGAGCCGCTGGTAATCCACATTTTCTCGCCGTTGAGGATGTACTTGTTTCCTTTTTTGACGGCACGAGTGAGCATGCCGCCGGGATTGGAGCCGAATTGCGGTTCGGTGAGGCCGAAGCAGCCAATGGCTTTGCCTTGTTGCAAGAGCGGGAGCCATTTGTTTTTTTGGGCATCGCTGCCGAAGGTGTAAACCGGATACATCACGAGCGCGCCTTGCACGGAGACGAAGCTACGCAGGCCGGAGTCGCCGCGTTCGAGTTCTTGCGTCATGAGGCCATAAGCGACATTGGACATGCCCGCGCAACCATAGCCCTGGAGATTCGCGCCGAAGAATCCGAGTTCGCCGAGTTGCGGAACGAGATGCATGGGAAAAGTGGCTTCGCGGCTGTGCTTTTCGATGATGGGAATAATTTCGTTTTCGACGAATTCGCGCGCCGCTTGGCGCACGAGTTTCTCTTCGTCGTTGAGCTGAGAATCGAAATCGATGAAGTCCACACCACTGTACTTCGGCATTAGACGCTCCTTATTGCGTTGCATCCATTATGACATTCCCGCTGGCTTGACGCATTTATGCGCCGGACCGCAAACTGACGGGACACACTTATTGACGAGGACATGTGGGCAAATCGAGCCGCGGTAAGAAGAGACAAATTTCACCGGAGATTTTGATTTTTGATGTGGACGGGGTACTGGTGGACGTGCGCGGGACGTATTGGCGATCTGCGCTGGATACGGTCCGGCATTTGACCGGCAAGCGCGTGACGTACGCGGAACTGCACAAATGGAAGGCCAAGCCCGGAAACAACGACGATTGGGCGATGGTGTCGAGCTGGGTGACGGCGCTCGGAATGCCGATGAATTACGAACAAGCGCGAGACGCTTTCGGCAAGTTTTATTGGGGGACGCCGGGCCGGCCGGGAAACGTAAAAAACGAAAAACACATTGTTTCACCGGCGCAAATTGCGCGGTGGGCGAAGCGGTATGAGTTGAATTTGTTTACGGGGCGTACGCGACAAGAGTTCACGTATACGTTTGCAGAGTGGCCGGCGACGAGGAAATTTCGGATGGTTGTGACGATGGACGACGTGGAGAAGATTAAGCCGAATCCCGAGGGGCTCTACAAGATTCTGGGGAAACGCGATCCGGCAACGGCGCTATATCTTGGCGACAACGTTGATGACGCACTGGCAGCACGGGACGCGGGAGTGCCGTTTATGGCGATTATTGCTCCGGGAGAACATGGGTATCGAGAGCGGGCGAAACGATTCCGAGAGCTTGGAGCATTGGCGCTACTTCCGCGGGCGACCGACCTTCGTTATTGGCTGAGCTAGTCCGAAGTAATCTTCTGACAATTCTGTGCGGGTTTGTACGGGAACTTTCTGCGGCTGTCGCGGGAAGAATAAACGGGAAGAACTACCATGCGACCGCTCAAAACAGGGATTCGTATTTTTGTAGTAGGCGGGCTTTGGGCCGCTGGGATTTCGGTATGCGCGCAGGCGCCGGCGGGGCCGATGACACAAACAACCTCTCCGGAGCCAAGGGGCGTTTCCCCGAAGGCTGCGGCGAGCAGCGCCAAAGCAACGGCGGCCGACATTCCGAGGACGGAAAATTTGAGTGGGTCGTGGAAGTTGAACAAGGAGGAGAGCACGCAGCCCAAGAAAAGGGAGGATGACGACTCAAGTGGTGGCCGGCACGGAGGCGGAGGGCGCTCGGGCGGTGGGTGGCCGGGCGGCGGCCGCGGCGGATATGGTGGCGGGGGAATGCATCGCGGAATGAGCGATGACGAGCGGAAAGAGATGCAGGAGCTGATGAGACCATCGGAGACTCTGGATTTTACGCAATACGGTGCGGCCATTGTGATGACGGACGATTTGGATAGGCACCGGACGTTTTACACGGATGGACGAAAAGTGAAAAAATCGAAGGATGCGGACAACCAGGAATTCGACGCGACGTGGCAGGAATATCGGCTAGTGGCGGCTTTTAAGGGGCCGGACGGCGACAAAATCGAGCGGACGTTCGAAGTGCTCAGTGGAAACCAGCAGTTGCGCGAGACGATCCACTTCACGACGGGCCGAAGCCAGCGCGAAGTCTATTTGCGGTACGTTTATGACCTGAAAGGCGGCGGTACTGCCGGTACTGCCGCTGCGAAATAGATTTATTCCACGCATTTTCCCGCCAAAAACCGCGAAATCGAGCGGTCCAGCCGCGTTGACGGAAATCCACTTGGATGATATAAATTAGTGTTCGGGTTGGTGGTTTCAGGTCGGCTGTGCGCTCCTTCCCGGGTAGGGGCATGGCAAGCCTGCTGAATAAGGGCTTAGTCGCGGTCTTCACGCAATACGAGGTTCAGGCTAAACAATTTAGATGGGTTTGGGTCACCAATTAGGCGAACTCTTCCTCGGGGCTGTGCCTACAGTCCTGATTCTGATCGTTCTTTATTTCATATTGAAATCGTTGTTTTTTAAGCCGTTGCTTGCTGTCATGGCAGAGCGCGAGAAACGGACTGTCGGTGCGCAAAGAGCGGCGGAGACAGCCCAGGCTGCTGCAGCGGAAAAAGTGAAGCAGTACCAAGAAGCCTTGAAACAGGCGCGGGCAAAGGTTTATGCGGAGCAGGAAGCGGCGCGAAAGAAGTTGCTGGACGAGCGCGCGGCGCTGGTAAAGGCTTCCCGGAATCTGGCAGCGGCGGAAGTGAGCGCGGCGAAAGACAAGGTCGCGAAGGAAGTGGCGACGGCGAAGCGGGAATTGGAAGCGGGAGTACCGCAGTTGGCCGCGGAAATAGCAAAGCGCGTGATGGAAACTGCGGCGCCGGGCGGGGCGCGATGAGCCTGCGACGGATCAGCTGGATTGCGATGAGTGTGTGTGGCGCATTGCTGCTTTGTGCGGGCCTAGCCGCGGGCGCCGAAGAAGGCG
Organism: Candidatus Dormiibacterota bacterium; assembly: GCA_035577625.1. Classification (GTDB taxonomy): domain Bacteria; phylum Acidobacteriota; class Terriglobia; order Acidiferrales; family UBA7541; genus Acidiferrum. The sequence continues at coordinate 7,180 of DATLVG010000077.1, read as the reverse complement.
CCAAAGCGACGGAACATACGACTGAGATCTTCAAGTGGATCAATTTTGGCATCACCCTCGTCGTAATCGTTTGGGCGTTTCGCAAGTATGCAGTTCCCGGCTTCAGAGAAAACTCAACCGGAATCAGTTCGGCAATTACCAGAGCGACGGCGGTGAAAGCAGAAGCCGATAAGCAATTGGCGGACGCTGAAGCGCGTCTTGCGAGGTTGGACCAGGAAATCTCAGCGATGCGGGCTTCGGCGGAGAAGGAGGCCGCCGACGATGCCGCGCGCATCAAGGAAATGGCAAAGTCTGACGCCGAGAAGATTTCCCAGGCCGCAAGAGCGGAAATTGAAGCGGCGGAGCGCGCGGCCCGCATGGAATTGAAGGCGATTGCCGCGAAACTGGCGGTGGACGGCGCTGAATCACTGCTCGCGAAGCAGTTGACGGCGCAGGCGCAAGAGTCGCTGGTCAGCGGGTTTGTCGCGTCGCTGGAAGGAAGGCCGAATTGAAGTCGGCGAGCCTCCAATACGCGAATGCGCTGGCCGATGTTGCGCTGCAACAAGGCGCGGCGGAGCCGGTCCTGAAACAACTGAACGATTTTGCGAACGCGTACAGTGAATCGGCGGAGTTGCGGAATTTTTTGGCCAGCCCGGCGGTGACGAGCAAGGAAAAGCATGGCGTAGCTGAAAAGATTGCAGCGCGGCTTGGTGCGAGCAAGATTTTACGTAATTTTCTGTTTCTGGTGATCGATCACCGGCGGACGCTGATGATTCCGGAGTTGGCGGAAGCGTTCGAGAACGTGATTCGCGAGCGGCAAGGCGTGGCGGAGGCGCAGGTGGTGTCGGCAGTGGAGCTGAGCGCGGCGCAGAAGAAAAGCCTCGGGCAGTCGCTCGAAAAGAAAACAGGCAAGAAAATTGAAGCGAAGTATGCAGTGGACAAAGGGCTTTTGGGCGGCATCGTTGTGCGAATTGGGGACACGGTTTATGACGGGTCGCTGCGGCATCGATTGAGTGAGATGCGGGCGAAGCTGGCGGCAGAGTAAGTTTCCGGTTTTGCGCCGGCCATTTGGCGGCGCGTTGCGAGTTCGAGTAACGGAGCGGGCATGGCAAACATTAAGGCAGATGAAATCAGCAAAATACTTCGCGAACAAATCGCGAACTATGAACAGACCGTAGCGGTCGAGGAAGTGGGCGCGGTCATCAGCGTCGGCGACGGCATTGCGCGTATTCACGGGCTGGAAAAAGTGATGGCGGGCGAGATGCTCGCGTTCCCGCATGACGTGTTCGGGATTGCGCTGAACCTCGAAGAGGATCAAGTCGGCGCGGTGTTGCTCGGCGAATATACGGCGATCAAAGAAGGCGACACGGTCAAGCGGACGAACACAATTATGTCCGTGCCGGTGGGCGAAGCTCTGATTGGGCGCGTAGTGAATCCGCTCGGCGTGCCGGTGGACGACAAGGGGCCGATCGCGGCGAAACAGCGCAATCCGCTGGAGAGAATTGCGCCAGGCGTACTCGACCGGCAACCGGTGCGCGAGCCGCTGCAGACAGGTATTAAAGCAATCGATGCGATGATTCCGATCGGCCGCGGGCAGCGTGAGCTGATCATCGGCGACCGCCAGACAGGAAAGACCGCCGTCATTCTGGACACGATCATCAACCAGAAGGGCAGCGGTGTGATTTGTATTTATTGCGCGATTGGGCAGAAACGCTCGACGATCGCGCAAGTCGTAAAGGCGCTCACCGACGCCGGTGCGATGGAGTACACGATTGTGGTTGCCTCGTCTGCGGCGGAGCCAGCTTCGTTGCAATACATCGCCCCGTACGCAGCGTGCGCAATGGGCGAATATTTCCGCGACAACAAAATGCACGCCGTGACTTTTTACGACGACCTCTCGAAGCACGCGCAAGCGTACCGGGAAATTTCTTTGCTGCTCCGGCGGCCGCCGGGACGCGAAGCGTTTCCGGGCGACGTATTTTACCTCCACTCGCGTTTGCTGGAACGCGCCGCGAAGTTGAACGACAAACTCGGCGCCGGATCGCTGACTTCGCTGCCCGTAATTGAAACGCAGGCGGGCGACGTTTCCGCGTATATCCCGACGAACGTTATTTCGATTACCGACGGACAGATTTACCTGGAAGCAGACTTGTTCAACGGAGGCATTCGTCCGGCGATCAACGTCGGTATTTCGGTAAGCCGCGTCGGCGGCAACGCGCAAATCAAGGCGATGCGGCAGGTGGCCGGCACGCTCCGTTTGGATATGGCGCAGTTCCGCGAGCTTGCGGCGTTCGCGCAGTTCGGCGCGGATCAGTTGGACAAAGTGACGCAAGCGCAGCTTGCACGTGGACAGCGGCTGACGGAAGTTTTGAAACAGGATCAATACGTTCCGCTGAGCGTGGAGAAGCAGGTGCTGATCCTTTACGTGGCGACGAGCGGTTCTCTGGATCATGTGCCGGTTCCCGAAGTGCGGCGCTTTGAGAAAGAATTTCTGCAATACGTAGAGACGAGTCATGGTTCGATTTTGAAGGCCATTGTTGACAAGAAAGCGCTCGATGACGCGATCCGAGCGGACATTAAGAGCGCTTTGGACGCATTCAAGGAGCGGTTCACCGCAACGGTCGCGGCGGCTGCCAAGTAGGAATTAGAAAAGAGACATGCCCACACTTCTCGATTTTCGGCGCCGCATCCGCTCGGTGAAGAACACCCAGCAGATTACGCGTGCGATGAAGTTCGTGGCGGCGGCGCGATTACGTCGAGCGCAGGAACGCGCGTTGGCGGCGCGGCCGTATGCGCAGGAACTCGCCAAGATGCTGCGCTCGATCATGGGACGCATTGATGAGCCGCAACATCCTTTGTTGGCGACGCGGCTGGAAGAGCGCGTGCTAGTGGTGGTTCTAACCGGCGAACGCGGACTGGCCGGCGCATTCAATACGAACATTTTGAAGAAGGCGAACGAAGTGTTTCGCGCGAACAAGGGCAAGAAGCTGTCGGTGATCCCAGTCGGGAAAAAGGGCCGGGATTCGTTGAAGCGCGCGGGATTCGAATTCGCGGCGGAATACGTAAACGTACTCGCCAAAGTTGAACTTTCGACTGCGCGGGAAATCGCTAATCTGGTGACGGAGCTGTACAAGAAGGAAGAAATTGACGCGGTTTATATGGTCTTCAGCGAATTCAAAAGCGTGATGTCCGCGAATCTAGCCGTGCAGAAATTGTTGCCGGTCGAAAAGCTGGAAGGGTCCGGAAGCGAATCGCAGACGGACTACATCTACGAGCAACCGGCGGAGAAGCTGCTGGATCGTTTGCTGCCGCGCTATGTGGAGACGACCGTCTTGCGTGCGATGCTGGAATCTTCTGCGGCGGAATACGCGGCGCGGATGACGGCGATGGAATCGGCAACGAAAAACGCAGGTGAAGTGATTCAAGGATTGACGCTGCACATGAACAAGGTTCGTCAGGCGGCGATTACGCGCGAAATTATTGAGATTGTGAGCGGAGCGAGTTCCACCGCTTAGGAGAAGGCATGGCTGAGAAATACGCAAACATCGGACACGTCGTGCAGGTAATCGGGCCTGTGCTCGACATTCAGTTTGAGGCGGGCAAACTGCCCGCAATTTTTAACGCGGTTCGCATCACGAGTGAAGGCTACAGCGTGCCGACCCCGCTCGACATCATCGCGGAAGTGCAGCAGCACCTCGGCGAGGGCCGCGTTCGCGCGGTTTCGATGGAGCCGGTCGAAGGCATGGTGCGCGGAATGAAGGCGTACGATCTCGGCACTGGCATCGAAGTGCCGGTTGGCCGCGCCACCCTGGGTCGCGTGATGAATGTGCTCGGCAAGCCGGTTGATCAACTCGGACCGATTGTGACCGACACGTATTATCCGATTCACCGACCCGCTCCGACGCTGGAAGAGCAGTCCACCACACTGGAAATGTTTGAGACGGGCATCAAGGTTGTGGACTTGATGGAGCCGTACGTGAAGGGCGGAAAGATCGGGCTCTTTGGCGGCGCGGGCGTCGGAAAAACCGTTTTGATTATGGAATTGATTCACAACGTCGCAATGAAGCACGGCGGCGTTTCTGTGTTTGCAGGCGTCGGCGAGCGGACACGCGAAGGCAATGACCTTTGGCTGGAAATGAGCGAGGGAGGAGTCATCACGCCGGGCAATAGCGAGAAGTCGCGCTGCGCTTTGATTTACGGACAGATGACCGAGCCGCCCGGATCGCGTCTGCGTGTCGGCTTGACCGGCCTGACTGTGGCGGAGTATTTCCGCGACCAGGAACACCTGGACGTGCTGCTGTTCATCGACAACATTTTCCGCTTTGTGCAGGCGGGTTCGGAAGTTTCGGCGCTTCTCGGCCGTATGCCGAGCGCCGTTGGTTATCAGCCGAACTTGAACACAGAAATCGGTGAACTCCAGGAACGCATTACTTCGACGAAGTCCGGTTCGATCACGTCGGTCCAAGCGATTTACGTGCCAGCCGACGACTACACAGATCCCGCGCCGGCCGCCACATTTACGCACCTGGACGCGACGACGAACCTTTCCCGTCAGATCGTCGAGCGCGGTATCTATCCCGCGGTCGATCCATTGGCTAGTTATTCGCGCATTTTGGATCCGCGCATCGTCGGCGCCGAACACTATGCCGTGGCTCGCGGCGTGAAATCGATTCTTCAGCGCTACAAGGATTTGCAAGACATCATTGCGATTCTCGGTATTGAAGAGCTTTCCGACGACGACAAGCGCACCGTCAATCGCGCCCGCAAGATCGAAAAATTTCTTTCGCAACCAATGTTCGTGGCAGCCCAATTCACAGGTCTTGATGGCAAGTACGTGAAGATTGAAGACACGGTGCGCAGCTTCAAAGAAATCGTCGAGGGAAAATACGACGACGTTCCGGAGCAAGCGTTCTACATGGTTGGCACGATCGAGGAAGTGCTTGCGAAGGCCGAAAAGATGAAGGCGAGCGCGTAGACACAATGCCAGGCACCATGAAACTCGTGATTGTGACGCCGGAGCGGCAGCTTCTGAGTTTTGAAGTTTCGGAAGTGACTCTGCCGGGCGCTGAAGGCGAGCTTGGCGTGTTGCCGGGGCACGCGCCGTTGATCACCGAGCTTGGCATCGGCGAACTGACCTACCGCGGGGCCTATGAAAGGCCATCTGCAACGGCGGGCGAAACAGTTGAGCAGGAGTTTCGTCCACCGGACTGGCGGCCACATGTGGCGATTATCAGGGGCTTTGCGGAGATTTTGGGCGACCGTGTGACCGTGTTGGCGGAAACAGCGGAGCGTCCCGAAGAGATTGATATCGAGCGCGCGAAAGCGGCCCTTGAGCGTGCGGAGAAGCGTATTGCCGCCGGCGCAGGCGCACAAGACATAGACTGGGACCGAGCGACCGGAGCTTTGCAACGCGCACTGGTCCGCATCAAGGTTGCGGAATATGCCCCGCGCAAGCGCAGTGTCGTTGTTCCCGGCCAGTAGGTCTGCTTTGGAACGCATTACCATGTACAGCACAACCTGGTGCCCGGATTGCCGTCGCGCCAAGGATTTTTTGAAACGCCGCGGCATTGAATTCGACGAAATAAATATTGAAGAAGACCCGGACGCCGAGGATATCGTCATCGCGGCGAACCGAGGCAAGCGCAAGGTACCGACGATCCAAGTTGGCGACCGATTTTTTGCCTGCAGCCCGTTTGACGCGGCGCAACTTGCGGAAGAGCTAAAAATACCGCTGAATCCAGAACAGAAAAACTGAACCTATAGCTCCGCGGTTAATGCGCGCTTCCATGCACGAATTTCCGCTTCCCTTCCTTCATAAAACGTCCACTGCTTAATGCCTCTACAGCGTCTTTTATGAGATCACCGTCGGTTTGCGGCGAGAAGTGTTTGCGAGGATTCCTCAACCAGTTCAGGATTTGCAAGCGGTTACCATTCGCGAGTGCGCGAAAGACGGCGTCCTCGTCCACGGCTTCTCCATCCATAATGGTAGTTGTGCATTCAGCTAAATGCCGAAGTACAATGAAATCCATCATGGCACACCCGCAAAACAGCTTTGCCATTACTCGCGACGAGATTCGCGGAATTTATGCCAAGCTCGCGCCGCACATTCGCCGCACGCCGGTGATTTCTGCGGATGGCACGGAGTTTGGGTTGGAACCTGGAGCACTGGCTCTGAAGCTGGAGCTGTTGCAACACACCGGATCGTTCAAGGCGCGCGGCGCGATCACAAATCTGCTGACTAAAACCGTCCCGCGAGCAGGAGTCGTTGCCGCATCCGGCGGAAACCATGGCGTTGCTATCGCGTTTGCCGCAAAAAAATTTGGCGTCGCGGCGAGGATCTACGTTCCCACGGTGGCTTCCATTGCCAAGATCGATCGCATCCGTGGTTATGGCGCTGAATTGGTGGTAGGTGGACAGCTTTACGCCGATGCTTACGCGGAGAGCCAGAAGTGGGCTGCATCTTCCGGCGCGATGGCGATTCATGCGTACGATCAGCCCGAAACGTTACTCGGTCAAGGTACGGTTGGATTGGAAATGGAAGAGCAGGTTCCCGATCTTGATACGCTCCTGGTGGCAGTCGGCGGAGGAGGCCTGATCGGCGGCATTTCGGCATGGTACGCGCGAAAGATTCGCATCATCGCCGTTGAACCGGATAAAGCGCCGACCTTAATGCGAGCGCTGGAAGCGGGCCGCCCGGTCGACGCTGAGGCTGGGGGAATTGCGGCGGATTCGCTTGCGCCGCGGCGGGTGGGTGAACTAATGTTTCCGCTCGCGCAGAAGTTTGTGGAGCGCGTGTTGCTTGTGACTGATGATGAGATCAAGCAAGCGCAACGGGCGCTCTGGAGAGAGATGCGAATTGCTGCGGAGCCTGGCGGGGCGGCCGCTTTTGCAGCGCTGCTTTCAAGAAAATATCAGCCAGTGAGCACGGAGAAGATAGGCGTTGTGATCTGCGGCGGAAATACGGATGCGGTTGATTTTTTCAAGTGAGGAAGGGTGCAATGTCCGTCTATGACAAATTGAAGTCGATGGGAATCCAGTTGGTCGATCCGGTTGCGCCGGCTGCGGCATTTGTGATGACGGTTCGTAGCGGCAATCTGCTTTTTGTATCGGGGCACATTGCGAAGCGTGACGGCCAGCCTTGGAGCGGGCAATTGGGCGCGGAACTGGCCACACAAGAAGGAAAGCAGGCGGCGCGGCAGGC
>DATLVG010000076.1:0-17124 GCA_035577625.1 Candidatus Dormiibacterota bacterium | reverse complement strand
GGGACGGAACCTTCACGGCATGATGATGCGGGGTTCTTCGCGCTTTAGTTCTTCGGATTGGGGAAATTGGCCTCGGAGGAATTCGATGAAGCGGCGCGAGCGAGGGCGGCCGTTGCCGCGCAGGAGTCCCATACGGAAAAGAAAAATAACGACGTAAAAAATGTCCTGGTTTTTGAGTGTGCCGGACGTGCCGGCAGCGGCTTGTTTTTGTTTTAGATCATCGAGCAGAGCGGTGAGCGCGGTGTAGACTTCGCGCTGGACGGGAATGTCTGGAAGCTTCTCGTAGTAAATCCCAGAGACGAGAGTTTTGTAGGTTTCCGCGAGGGCGCGGAGGGCGGCGAGCGCGTCTGGATCGGTTGCAGACGGCTGTGTTGTGCAAACCTTTGCGGTGGTAAAGGCAAGAGCGGCCATCAACGGTTGATGCGTGTGCAGGGTTCCGGGTGGAAGGCGTTCTTCGAGGAATGGCGTGCCGGCGGGGATTTCGCGTTTGTGTTGATCCTCGTAGCGATGAGCGGCGGCCAGATACGCGCAATCGTTCGGGCAGGAGATTGTGACTTCACGCTCGGTGCCGCAGCAGACGGCGCAAATTTGCTCACCCTTGGCGGGGCAGAATCGGCCTGCTTTCCGTTTTTCGCAAATCGGACAAGACAAAATATTTTTCCTCGCGCGAACCGGTGAGAAGAATACCGTGTGCAAACGGAAATGCAAAATCGGCGCGAGCGTTTACGCCATGATGACTTTGTTGTGGAAGCGGCGGGCCGCGATGGTTAGGAGCAGCGTGCCAAGGATGCAGAGCGCAAGGCCATCCTTCCAAAGATGAGTGATATTGGCGCCACGAAGAATGATGCCGCGCGTGATGTTGATGTAATACGTTGCGGGAATCAGGTAGCTGAGTGGATACAGGAGAGTCGGAATGGTTTCGCGCGGGAATATGTAGCCGGAGAAAAAGACACTGGGCAGGATGGGAAGAAAAGCGAGTTGCATCGCTTCCGCCTGCGATGAAGCTTTGCTGGAGATAAGGATGCCGAGCGAGAGCGCGGCGAAGAGATAGGGAAGCGAAAGAAGCGCGAGCAAGAATACGTTGCCGTGAATGGGCACGAGGAAAACAAAACGCATGAACGTGAGAATAAGGCACAGTTCGAAGAAACCGATGAACAGGTACGGAAGCAATTTGCCGAGGAGGAGCCCGAACGGACGGACCGGGGTCACAAAGAGCTGTTCGAGAGTTCCGCGTTCTTTTTCGCGGACGATGGAAAATGCCGTGAGAAACGTGGTGACGTTGAGGAGCATGATCGCGGTGAGACCGGGGAGAAAGAAATTAGGCGAACGCGAATCTGGATTGAAGAGGAGCTTGGGGCGCATGTCGACGGCAAACGCGGCGCGGTCCGGAACAACGCGGCGGAGGGATTCATCGAGGCCGATGGCGGTACTAACGTTGATGGCCTGGCCCGCGACGGAAGAATCGGAGCCATCGATGAGCACCAGGACTTGCGCGCTCATCTGGTGCAGAAGGTGATCGGAATAGTCGACTGGGATTTTGATTCCGACGCGCGCTTTGCCGGCGATGATCAAATCGTTCAGGTCATGGTCGTTGTCGACGTACTGGATGACGTGAAAAGTGTCGGAGTTCCGGAAACGGTCGAGGAGTTCGCGGCTTTCGCGGTGGCCATCGGCGTTGTACACGACGGTGTTGATCTGGCGAATGTTGGTGTCGATAGCGAAGCCGAGAAGAAACATTTGCAACAGCGGCATGGTGAGCGAGAAAAACAGCGTACCTGCGTCGCGACGCACGTGCAGCGCTTCTTTGTAGAACACCGCGCCGACGCCTCGAAAAATGTTATTCACGGTTGGCCTCCAACGCTGCTTGATGCTTGTACGTCAGCTCGACAAACACATCTTCCAGGCTGGGCGCGAGGGGACGAATTTCCGCGACGGAAACACTCTTGTCTTCTAGACCACGGCGCAGAGTATCGAGCGAAAGACTGTCGTCAATCAGAGCGTGAATCGATTGGCCAAAAATTGTGGCGCTGCGAATGCCGGGGAGTTCGCGAGCGGAGCGCAAGGCTCGAGTGACTTCGGGCGTTGTGATTTCGACGCGAATGGTGCCTTGCGGGTTGACATCGGGCAGTTCGCGGAGCGAATTGGGCGTGCCGTCGGCGATAAGCTTGCCGTAATAGATGTAGGCGACATGGCTGCAGCGCTCGGCTTCGTCCATATAGTGCGTCGTGACAAAAAACGTGATGCCGTGGCCGGAAAGTTCAAACAGCAGATCCCACAATTGGCGGCGGGCAACGGGGTCAATGCCGGCGGTCGGTTCATCGAGGAAGAGCAATTTCGGTTCGTGCAGCATGGCGCAGCCGAGAGCGAGGCGTTGCTTCCATCCTCCGGAAAGCTTGCCGGCAAGACGGGTGATGTACGGACCTAGGCCGTTGACTTCCACAATTTCGTTGATGCGGCGTTTTAGTTGATCGGCGGGAAGGCTATAAATACGGCCGTAAAACGTAAGATTTTCGATGACCGTTAAATCGTTATACAAACTGAAATTCTGCGACATGTAGCCGATTCGTTCGCGGACCTCTTCGGCACTGGTTCGCACGTCGAGACCTTCCACATGAGCGATTCCGCCGCTCAGGGGAAGCAAGCCGGTCAACATCTTGATGACGGTGGTCTTGCCGCTTCCGTTCGGGCCGAGAAAGCCGAAGATTTCGCCTTTCTCGACACGAAAGCTGACGTCGTTGACGGCAAGGAAAGTTCCAAACTTGCGGGAGAGATTTTCCGCGACGATGGCTGAACCGTTCGCCGGGAATGGTGGTCCGCTCATGGCAACAGCCTGACGTCGGCGGACATGCCTGGCAGGACGCGGTGCGATGGATCATCAATGCGAACTTTTACGCCGAACACCTGGTGAACACGCTCCTCGCGCGTCTGTACGTTGCGCGGCAGAAATTCCGCCTGCTGATTGATCTGCTCGACAACGCCATTGAAGGATTGCTTCTGAAACGGGTCGACGTGGATTTCCGCTTTCTGGCCGACAGAAACTCTATTTAGCTCCGTTTCCGGGACGTAGATGCGGACATAAATCTGATCGCTCTCGAGTAGCGTTGCGACGGGCGTGTTTGGCGCGATGAGATCGCCCGGACGAACATCAAGCACCTCGACCGTTGCCGCCGCCGGTGCCAGCACCTGCCGTTCGCGAAAGCGTGCTTCTTCGTAGGCGAGTTCCGCGTTCGTGGCTTGCACATCTTCCCGCCGGTTGCCGTGCTGCATCTTCTCCAGCGTCGCCTGCGCCTGCTGGTAGCGCGCCTGCGCCATAGCTATTTCTTCTGGGCGGAAACCGCGCTGCAGTTCGTCCAATTTGTGTTGCGCGTTTTCTTTCGCCGCGAACGCTATTTTCCAATTTGCTTCGGCGGTGTCGCGCTGTTGCTTGGAGACGAGATCCTTCTGAGCGAGCGCGTCATAGCGCTGAAAATCCAGGTGAGCGCGCGTCTCGTCGGCGGTTGCGCGGTCGAGGTCGGCTTTTGCCGCGTCGATGTCTTCTTTGCGGTAACCCGCCAAATGCATGTCGTAGTCTGCCTTTGCCTGCTTCGCTGCGGCTGCCGCTTCTTGAATTTCCTCGGGCCGGAACCCGCGCGCGGACTTTTGCGCGTTGGCGCGCGCCTGCGCCAGGGATGCTTCCAATTCCTTGTCGTCGAACGTGATCAACGTCTGACCTAGCTGGACGTGATCGCCTTCGCGGACGCGAACTTCGAGAATGCGGCCGCCCACTTTCGAGCCTACGCGAATGTTCCGCGCTTCGACGGTGCCGGAACCTTGCAGGCCGGAGTCTTTGCGAAACCACCCGCCGTATACCGCTGCGACAGCGAAGGCTGCGATCACTACTACGGCGAGGATTAGAATTCTGCGTTTCATTTCGCTTCACTTTTTCCTTCGGAGGGCGGAACCCCGGAATTGAGTGCGGAATCTTTCGGCGCGATGCCGGTCCAGATCATTTGCAGCGCGGAATCGACGCGGTCGCGGAGAGAGGCGTCACCCATCACGGACCAGATCAGCAGCGTGCCCAGAATCGTCTGGCGAAAAACGTGGGCGATTTCCGCGGCAGGCAAGTCCTTGCGAATTTCGCCGCGCTCTTGTCCGATCTCGACCATCTGTTTATGCAGTGCGTGCGCGCGATTCTGCTTGTTGATCATCGCTTCGCGAACTGCATTGGAGGACAGATAGCCCAGCAGAAGTGCGCGAATCATTCCGGGATTGCGCAGTGGCTCCTCGGTCATGCGCAACACCAGGCTTCGCATAAATTCACGCAGTGGTTGCCGCGACGCGGCGAGGCCATTGATGGATTCTTCGAGCTTTGCCAACTGCATGTCGGAGAAAGCGAGAAGGATGTGGTCCTTGCTGGGAAAATAGTTAAAGAAGGTACCTTTGCCAACGTCGGCGGCTTCCGTGATGTCTTCGACCGTTGTTTCTGCAAAACCTTTCTCCGCAAAGAGGTGAAGCGCCGAGCGGAAAAGGCGCTCGCGGATATCGGCGCTGCGGCGCTCGCGGCGGGAGGGAGACGCGGCGTCGGAGCTAGAGGTTCGGATGGAGAGCGCAGCCATTGTGTCCTGCAGTCATATATGACTATAAGTCATTACCGTCGCATTGTCAACCCCAAGAAAAAAGGGCCCTTCGCTAATGCCAGAAGGGCCCCCCAAAACGTGATCGATTGGAGGTAAGGCCTACTTAAGCGATTCCGGGTCCGAAAGATTCTTCGGCGATTTTTGATTCAAGTACGCCACGAGCTTTTGCGCGGCGGCAGGCACGGCGACAGCGCCCTTGAAGATGATGTCTTTGGCATCGAGCTTCTTGCCGTAGAGCTTTTCGTTGGCGCCATTATCGGGTCGGACGGTCGAACCGGCGAGTGAAATGCCGGCGAACAGGCCGCGTGCGCGGGAATAAGTCAAGACTTCGGCTCGAAGCGTAACGTCTGTCGCGGCTTCAGCGTTGCGACCCTTGGGACCGGCGGCGGCGGAAGCGTCCGCGCCCAGTTTTACCTTGCTGTTCAGGATTGAGCGGGCGCCGCGCGGGTTCATGACGAGGAGAACGAAGTCTGTGGCCTGGCCGCCGATTTGGAAGCCAACGCTGAGTCCTTCAAGAGCCATCATGGTCGGAGCGCTCCAGGGGCCGGTGAAATGCTCTCCGGTGCGGCAGACCATGGCGCCGCGGCCGCCGCTGGCGCCAACGATGAATGCGCCTTTGATGACCGAGGGATAGACGATGATGCATTCGGCTTTGTCGATCAGGTCCTGGGGAATATCGTCCGGGATGTCCATAATCTCCTTGACGATCAAGCCGCAATTTTCCAGGCGATCAGTTTCTTTTTCGTCTTTGCTGGCAGCGGCGAGCGGTCCGGCAAGGATGACGACCGCGGCCAAGAGTGCTGCGAATTTCTTCATGATGCTCTCCTCCATGGGATTGATTTCCGATTGAATGGGCCTGGGCTGGGCGCTTGCAATCCTTCGAATCCAGTCTCCGCCGATGAGCGCCTGATTGCCGGCGCCTGTCTGGAGGAAGTGTTGCGCAACGTATCGACTATACTTGTCGCTGTGACGATTTTCCAGAGGGGGCCGGTAGTGGAGAAAAAGAGGCAGGGGCGATGGAACTCTGAGGTCGCGCTGGCACTGGCCATATTGGTGGTCTGGGTTTCGCCGGCGCTCGCTCAAAATCGCGCGAAACACGAAACAAAGGGCGTAGAACCATCGCTGTCCTTATTAGAGGAAGAGAAGCTGAAGTTCACGACGCGGGCCGCTGCGATACTCTCGGCGGAACAACCCGCAAAAGGCGAATGGGGAGTTCTGATCGTTGAGGCGAAGAGTGGACAGGTTCTGTTCGAACAGAACGCGGACCGTTATTTTGTTCCAGCGTCGAACATGAAATTGCTAACGACGGCGCTGGCCCTTGCAACTCTGGGGCCTGACTATCGGTTTCGATCGACATTGGAGGCGCAAACAGGTGCTTCTTCGGATGGCAAAATCAATGGGCCTTTGTATTTTGTCGGGCGCGGCGATCCGAACCTTTCCAACCGAAAATTTCCATTCGATACGAAAGAGGAATATGACGGGCCGCCGGAAAAGACAGTCATCGAGCTAGCGGACCAGCTTGTTGCGGCTGGAGTCAAAGAAGTCAGTGGGGATATTGTCGGCGATGATTCGTATTTCCCGCGCGAACGCTACCCAGATGGCTGGGAAATTGACGATATGGTTTGGGAGTATGGCGCGGCGGTCTCCGCGATCATCATTAACGACAATACTGTGGCGCTAACACTGACACCGGGTGACGTCCCGGGCGAAGCGGTTCGTGCGGAAATTGCGCCGGCCACCCCCGATTTCATCGTCACGAACCTGGTGACGACATCGGCGGCCTCCCTGAAATCGGATTTGACCCTGAAACGCGAGCCCGGCTCGAACACGGTGACGATAAGCGGGACTCTCCCGGCACAAAGCAAGCCGAGGAAACTTGTGCTGGCGGTGCAGGAACCTGCGAAGCATGCGGCGGCGATGTTGAAGCGTTTGCTCGAAGAGCGCGGCGTAAAGGTGGATGGAGTTGCGCGCGCGCAGTCGACTTCGTCGGATGCAAAGACGGCTCAGGAACGCATAGTTCTTGCGTCGCACAATTCCGTGCCGCTCGCGGAAGCGGTGAAGCTGGTGAACAAAATCAGCCAGAATCTGCACACGGAGAGTTTGCTGCGGACCTCGGCGAGGCAGATTTGCATGCAAACAAAGTCGGACGCAGAACCGAAGGACTGTTCGGCGCTCACGAGCGAGGACTACGCGGCGATTGCGGCGAAGTTTTATGTGGACGCAGGCATAACCGCGGGCGACGTCGTGCAGACGGACGGGTCGGGCCTATCGCGGCACGATCTTGTAACACCTCGCGCGTTGGTGGCGCTGTTGCAATACGCCGCGAAGCAGAGCTGGTTTGCCGCGTTCTATGATTCTCTGCCGGTCGCAGGTCTGGATGGAACGCTCGAAGACCGTTTGAAGAATTCGAGCGCGACGATGCGCATTCACGCGAAGTCAGGTTCGGTCGAGCATGTGCGGACGCGCTCGGGTTATGCGGAATTGCCGAATGGCCAGCGGCTGATTTTTTCTTTCATGAGCAACAACATGGGCAGCAAGGGGCACGAAGCGACCGATGCGCTGGATGCGCTTAGCGCGGCGATGGTAGAGGAGTTTGGCGGCGAACCGATGGGATGCTGCAGGCGTAAGCAGTAGGCCGAATGAATTGAAAAGCGAGCGAATCATCACCGTTTTTGGAAGTTCGCGGCCGCGCGAGGGCGATGCGGACTATTCAGACGCGCGCTCGTTGGGTGGGGCGCTAGCTCGAGCGGGGTTCGCGGTGTGCAGTGGCGGATATGGCGGCGTGATGGAAGCGGTTTCACGTGGCGCGAAAGATGCTAGCGGGAAAACTTATGGCGTCACGGCGGAATTTTTTAAACCGACGGCGAACGCGTGGATTGACGTGGAAGTGCGGGTGAAGACGTGGCAGGAGCGGTTGTTCGAATTGATTCGGTTGGGCGATGGATTTGTCGCATGCAAAGGCGGAACGGGAACGCTCGTGGAACTCGCGGTCGTGTGGGAGATGGTGAACAAAGCGGTGATAGAAGGGAAACCGTTTGCGGTGCTGGGTGATTTTTGGCTACCGGTGCTGGACCGCGTGCGGGAAGTGGAGTTGGGACTTGCCGCGCCGTGGGGCGAAGCGAACGGTCGAATCATACACGTTGCTGCGTCGAGCGCGGAAGCAGTGTCGTATCTGGTCGAAAGACTCGGAAGATAGAATTATGTCGCGGACCGCGGAAGAGATTCTGGAATTCGAAAAGCTGCGCGAATTACTGCGTGGACGGTCGACGTGTGCGCCGGGCAAGCGCGCGCTTGACGCGCTGCGGTTTTCGCAAGACCGGGCGCAGTTGGAAAAAGGGTTCGCGCTGATTCGCGAGGCGCGGGAGTGGCTACGCGCTGCAAAAGAGTTAGGTTTTGGAGCGCTAGCCGATCCGGAGAACTGGCTGGAAAAGATCGAGGGGCCCGGCACCGTTTTGGAAGCAGGAGAATTCCTCGACGTCGCGTCGCTGCTGGAAACGGCTTCGTGGCTGCGCCAACAATTTCGAGAGGACGAAGACAAGTTTCCGCTGCTGGCTTCGCGCGCGGAATCGGTAATCGATTTTCGTGACGTGCTTGGGCTGATTCGCCGTGCGATTTTACCGACGGGTGAAATCAGCGACGATGCTTCACCGGAACTGCGCAAGATTCGCGCGAATATCTTGCAGACTCGCGATTCGATCCAGAAATCACTCAAGCAGATTTTGCGCGCGCGAGATGCTGGAGCGGGAGAAGACTATGTAACGCTGCGGAACGAGCGCTTTGTGATTCCGGTGCGGGCAGAGCAGCGGCGGGGCGTGCAGGGGATCGTGCATGGCGCGAGCGGCACGGGGCAAACCGTGTTCGTCGAGCCATTTGAGACGGTTGATGCGAACAATCAACTGGTGCAGTTTTCAGAAGAGGAAGCGGCGGAGATTTTCCGCATCTTGCGCGGACTGACCGAACGATTGCGGATGGTTCGCGGGCCACTGGTTTCCGCCGTGCATACAATTGCGGAATTGGACAGCGCGTTTGCGCGGGCGCGGTTCGCGCGGGATTTCGACGCGGCGATTCCACACTTCTCCGATGGCGCCGAATTGAATTTTGTTGCGTTGCGGCATCCGGTCCTGGAAGACAAGCTTCGCAAGGAGAACCGTCCGATTGTTCCGATGACGCTTGCGCTTGGCGGCGATCAGAAATTGCTGGTGATCAGCGGCCCGAATACAGGTGGGAAAACGGTTGCGCTCAAATCGACGGGCATGGCCGCGTTGTCCTCACAATGCGGGATACCGGTGGCGGCACAGAAAGCGGTGTTGCCGCTGTTCGATCGGGTGTTGGTCGACATCGGCGACGAGCAATCCATCGCAGCGGACCTTTCCACGTTCTCCTCGCACATGTTGAATTTGAAATCGATTCTGGAATCGGCGACGCAGAATTCGCTGGTTCTGGTGGACGAGATGGGCACGGGAACTGCGCCCGAAGAGGGCGCGGCGCTTGCCGTGGCGCTACTGGATGAATTGAAGACGAAGAATTGCTTTGTGCTGGCGACGACGCATCACGACCGGTTAAAGACGTATGCGGCGGCTTCGCCGGGCGTAGTGAATGCGGCCGTGGAATTCGATGAAGTGAACCTGCGGCCGACCTACCGGCTAACGGTTGGCGTTCCCGGGGGATCGAGTGGAATCGCAATTGCGCAGCGGCTGGGATTGACGGCGCACATCATCGAGCGGGCCCGAGAATTGATGGCGCCGGAATCGCTCGAAGCGGCGGACTTGATTGCGTACCTCCACAGGACGCGCGATGAATTGGACCGCTTGCAGGCGCAAATGATGCAGGAGCGGCACACGCTCGAAGAAGAACGAAAGAAATTGAGAACGGAGTGGCTCGGGCGGCAGCAGAAGCGAATCGCGGAACTCGAAGCGCAATTTGCAGAGATGCAAAAGCGATTCGAGCAAAATGTGTCGAGCGTTGTGGAAGCGGTGAAAGACCGTGAGCTGCGCTCGCAGCTGGAGAAAACGTCACGTCGGAAACTGCAAGAGGTCCGCAGCGGCGCGAAGGAAGATTTGAACGCCGCCATCGTGCAAACTATATCCGATTCGCAGTCGGACCTCGGCGTTACGCAGGCGGAACTCCAGCCGGTTGCAGCGGAAACTCTGCGCGCGGGCGCCAAGATTCGGGTGCGTGGCTTTCTGAAGCCACTGATTTTTCGCCGCCTCGATGGCAATTCCGCGGAAGTTGAAGCGGGGCCGCTACGCATGAAAGTGGCGCTCGATGAAATTACAGGCATTGAAGAAGCGCTCCCGCAAAAGCCGATGGTATCGTCCGGGATATCCGTGAAATCGGCTCCCCGAGAGGGCTCCGCTGTAAGTGAAATTAATGTGATTGGTATGACGGTCGAGCAGGCGACGGGACTGGTGGACAAATTCCTCGACGACGCAGCGCTAGCGCACCTACCCCAAGTTCGCATCATTCATGGCCACGGAACGGGCGCACTGCGCAAAGGCTTGGCGGAATATTTGAAGACACAACCGCTGGTCGCCAAGGCATCGTTTGAGAGCGAAGAACACGGCGGGAAAGCGATCACCGTCGTAGAATTGCGGAATTAGGCATGGCGGAAGCGGGATCATTCGCGGACAGAGTCAAACAGCAAGCCGACATTGTGCGGGTTGTTGGCGAATACGTGCGCCTGAAGAAAAGCGGGGCGAATTTTACGGGGCTGTGCCCATTTCATGCGGAGAAGTCACCTTCCTTTGCCGTGCACCCGACGAAACAGATTTATCACTGTTTTGGTTGTGGAGTGGGAGGCGACGTTTTTAAGTTTGTGATGGAGATGGAGAAGTGCGCATTTCCGGACGCGATTCGCATCGTCGCGGAGAAATGCGGCATTGCGATTCCTCGGCCCAAGGAACGTTCGCCTGAAGAGCGCAAAGAGAATCAGCAGCGCGCTGTCCTGGTGGAAATGCATCGCGAGGCGCAATGGTATTTTGTGAAGCAGCTCGAAGGCACGCTGGAGGGAAAGGCGGCGCGTGCTTACCTCGAAGATCGTGGAATGGATAAGGATACGATTTCGCGATTTGGCATTGGCTATGCGCCGAGCGGTGGCGACTTGTTGCTGCGCCATCTGAAGATTAAATATTCGGAAAAACTGCTTGTGGAGTCCGGCCTGATCTCCCGTGATCAAAGTGGGCGTTTATTCGACCGCTTCCGGCGGCGCATTACATTTCCCATTGCTAATGAGTCGGCAAAGATCGTTGCGTTTGGGGCTCGCGCTCTTGGCGATGACCAGCCGAAATATTTAAATTCCCCGGAAACGCCCATCTATTCGAAGAGCAACGTTCTTTATCATCTGGACCGCGCAAAGGATTCGTTGCGGCGGCAGGATTTCGCGATTCTCGTCGAAGGATATATGGACGCGATCGCGGTCGCGCGAGCAGGATTCGGTAATGTGGTTGCCAGTTGCGGCACGGCCCTGGCGGAATCGCAGATCAAACTGCTCGGACGGTTCACGAAGCGCGTGATTGTGAACTACGACCCGGATTTTGCGGGACAGGCGGCAACCGAGCGATCACTGTCGGCGTTGCTCGAACAGGATTTCGAAGTTCGCGTACTTGCGCTTCCCGCGATTGGCGACAAAAAAGCAGATCCCGATCTCTTTATCCGCGAAAAAGGTTCCGACGCTTACCAAAAGCAACTTCGCGAAGCTCCGCCCTATGTGGACTATTTGATTTCACGCGCGCGACAGATGGATCTCACTACCGGCGAAGGAAAGCTTCGCGCTGTGAATTATTTGTTGCCTTACGTGCAGAAAGTTCCGAACCGCATCCTGCGCTCCGAGTGGGCGACGCGCATCTCGCAACAATTGCGGCTGGAGGAACCGGTGCTCCGCGCTGCGTTGAGCAAAGCTGCCAATGAACGGCGCAGCGAAGTGAAAACACAGCCCGAGCTAGTTGGCCGAGCGGCGAAACAGGTTGAGCGGCGACTCATTCGAATGCTTGCCGAAGCCGAGGGATTCCGCCGCGAGCTCGCCGAGCGATTGCAGAGCGGGCAGCTCTACCACGGCCTCGAAACGGAGAAAATCTTCGCAGCGTTAATTGTGGCGAGCTTCTCCGGCGAGCCGGTTCAGTCTTCGGAAATCGGCGCTATGTTGGAGGACCGGGACCGCCGCATGTTGTTCGAGATCTTGTTCGAAGAGGCGCAGGAAGGCTCTTGGGAAGAGGCGCAAAGCTGCCTGGAAGCGCTTGCGCGCAAACAGGTTGAGCGAGAGCTAGCCGAGGTGCAGCGCGGAATTGAAGCAAATCCGACCGGTGCGGCCATGCGCGAGCTATTGACCAAGAAACAGGAGCTAATGCGGAGGCTGGCTGCGAGCGCCTAGCAAGGCCGAGTTTCCCACAGTTTTCCAACAATTAAAACGTTGACTACAGAGGACTTATCCGTGTAGCGTATTAAGGTTTCGCGGGTAACGAGAATGCTCCTAACTGCATCTATATAAATGTAGTTAGCGGCAGGGATCGGCCACCGGCACGCGATTACGGGCGGCGTACGGTAAATGGCGGAAAAGCAGCGGGCGCGGCGCAGAAGCTTCACACAAAATTTTGAGTGAGCCGGGGAACCTCCCCAAACGTGCGCGCGCGCGTCCCTCTGAACGTGTATCAAAAGCGGATTTTAGTCCCGTTGCAGCCGAAGTGTGTTTTGATGGCGGTCTCTGAGAGCGGGAGGAATTAGTGGCACAGGTGGTTTTGGAAGAAAAATACGAGGCAGTAAAAGCGCTGATCGTGTTGGGCAAAGAGCGCGGTCACTTGCTCTATGACGAAGTGAACGATTCGCTTCCGGCGGAAGTGCACTCTTCGGAAGAAATCGACGATTTACTCACCACGTTTGAACGAAACGGAATCGAAATTTACGAAGACCAGGCGTCCGCGAAAGCGGCGCGCGCGGTGGAACTTTCGGTGGAAGGCGCCGAGCGCGATGCGCACGTAAAAGACGACGCTCATTCCGATGAGGGAAGCAGCGACCTGGATTTGACGCCGGGTTCGCTGGAAAAGACCAACGATCCCGTTCGCATGTACCTGCGCGAAATGGGCACCGTGCCTCTGTTGACGCGCGAAGGCGAAGTGGCCATCGCAAAGCGCATCGAGCGCGGGCAACTCGTCGTGATGAAGTCCATCACGCGCTCCCCAATCGTGATCAAGGAATTGATCGCGGTAGGCGACGATCTGCGCAAGGGCGCGCGGTCGATCAAGGAAATCGTTCAGTTTGACGACGAAGAACTGACCGAAGAAAAAATCGCCAACAAGACGAAACAGACACTGAAGCACATCGAGAAAATCGCCAAGCTTTACGACACAGCATTGAAGCAAGCCGTAAAGCTGGACAAAACGCCGAAGGCGAAAAAGAAGCCGTACGTTCGCGCGAAGTGGGCGGTTGCGCGGACGCGCGTGGAAATCTCGCTGGAAATCCGCGACCTCGATTTTAACCCGTTCGAGAAGAAGCGGCTGATCGACAAAATGCGCGGCACGGTCGAACGTCTGCAGTCGCTTGAACGCGAAGCGGGGCGGCTCGAACGGCGCGTGGACATGGCCAAAGGCGACGTGGCGGCGGATGCGCGCAAGGAATTGCGCACGCGCCGTTCGGAGCTCAAGGATATTGAAGACGCCAGCGAAGTTGGACTGACGGAGCTCAAGCGCACGCTGACGTTCATTCACCGCGGTGAAGCGGAAGCCGAGCAAGCGAAAAAGGAATTGATCGAAGCGAACCTTCGCTTGGTCGTTTCCATCGCGAAAAAATACACGAACCGCGGATTGCAGTTCCTCGACCTGATTCAGGAAGGCAACATCGGCTTGATGAAGGCCGTGGACAAGTTCGAATGGCGCCGCGGCTATAAGTTCTCGACATACGCGACGTGGTGGATTCGCCAGGCGATCACTCGCGCGATTGCAGACCAGGCTCGCACAATCCGCATTCCGGTGCACATGATCGAAACGATCAACAAACTCGTGCGCACCAGCCGGCAACTCGTGCAGGAACTCGGGCGCGAACCTACCAGCGAAGAGATCGCCAAGCGCATGGACATTCCGGTGTCCAAGGTACGCAAGATTTTGAAAATTGCGCAGGAGCCGATTTCGCTCGAAACTCCGATCGGCGAAGAGGAAGATTCGCATCTGGGCGACTTCATCGAAGACAAGGCCGTGGTTTCGCCGTCCGATGCGGTGATCAACCTCAACCTGAAGGAACAGACGTCTTCGGTGTTGAAGACGCTGACGCCGCGCGAAGAAAAAGTCATCAAGATGCGGTTTGGTCTTGACGACGGCAGCGAACACACGCTGGAAGAGGTTGGACAATCGTTTGCCGTTACGCGCGAACGCATCCGGCAAATTGAAGCGAAAGCGCTGCGCAAGTTGCGGCATCCTTCGCGGTCGCGCAAGTTGCGGGCGTTTTTGGAAGGCCCATCACGCGATTACCTCTAGAACGAATCGAGTAAATTCAAGACGCCCCCAGCCAGGATCGGGGGCGTTTTTTGTTTTTAGCGGACAGTTCGCGGGCTAAGGACAAACTGGTACCATCATGGAACGACAGAGTATGAGGACAGCGCAGAAAATTGTGACGGCGGTGCTGGTCGCCGGGTTGGGCGCGACGGTTTATGGAATCGTGCGCTCGGGAGAATCCGCTAACGCGGCGACGACCAAGGCGAAGAAAGCCGCTGCGGCACAATTGGTGGACCAGTCGGCGCTTGCGACGGCGCGGCAATTGGCGCAGCTCGCGGATACTCCCGACGAACAAGCGATCGCAAAAGAGGCATTGACGCTCGGCGACCGTGAACTGGATCTGGCGTTCGACATTGCGCTACGTGATGCCGACGCGCACCCGCCGGTGCTGTCCAAGGACGCGGAGGAAATTCAGGCGCGGTTGCAACAGGCGCAAAAACTGCAGCAGACGCTGCAGGCGCAAGTGGCGCAACTGACTGCCGAGGCGGCGAAAGCGAGCGGCGACCGTAAAGAGCAGCTCGGCGAGCAACTTGATCTGGCCAAATCTTCGCTCGATCTGGCGAACAATGAGGTGGAAGATGCAGAGGGTGATCTTGCTGAAGCCGGCGGAAACCGGCGGGGACGCATCGCGCAACTGAAGCAGTCCCACGAAGACGCGGAACACGGAAAAGACGCGGAGGTCAAGTTTCCGCAGGCCGCCTCCAACCAGTTCGGACTCGTGCACGATTTTCAGCAATGGAATGCACTGCATCAGAAGCTGCAACTTTTGAGCAAAGCAAGGTCCGACGCGGATGCAGCTGCAAGGGCCGCGGAAGAAAACCACAACGCACTGGCAAAGCAGATCGACGCAGAAAAAATAAATTCGCCCGATCTTGCGGCGCATTCTTCGCTCGGCAGAGATGCGGCCACCTCTGGCGCGACGGCCGAGGCCGTCGGACAAAACCTACGAAAAACGCGAAGCCACGACGAAGCGAAAGCGGCGCTGAAAACGACGAAAGCGCTTGCCGACGATCAGCACAACCTTTCGAGTCTGGATAAGCGCGCGGCCAACGAGAAAGAACTCTCCGAGCTTTACGGAGAGTGGATGGGGCTTGTTTCCGTCCGGCAAAGCGGCATCGTGAAAAAGATGCTGATTGGCGTAGCGATTGTGCTGGGGCTGCTGCTCGTAGGAATTTTCTTCGATTCGTGGCTGGAAAAACTGCTGGGCACACTGAAGTTGGACCGGCGGCAAATACAAACGCTGCGGGCGGTCGCTCGGGTTTCGTTGCAAGTGGTCTCGGTTTTGTTTGCATTGCTAGTGATACTCGGACCGCCGGGACAGCTGACGACTTATCTTGGGCTGGCAACGGCCGGTCTTACGGTCGCACTGAAGGATTTCATCGTTGGATTTATCGGATGGCTCGTCTTGATGGGCAAAAACGGAATCCGCCTGGGTGATTGGGTGGAGATCAACGGAGTGACCGGTGAAGTCGTGGAGACCGGCATGTTCCACACGGTGCTGCTGGAAACGGGGAACTGGACCGACTCCGGCCATCCAACGGGGCGCCGCGTAACGTTCACTAACAGTTTTGCGATTGAAGGGCACTACTTTAATTTCTCGACTTCAGGCCAATGGTTGTGGGACGAATTGCAAATCACGATTCCGCCCGGGCGCGATCCGTTTCCCTTGGTGGCAGCGATTCGAAAGATCGTGCTTGAAGCGACGGAGGAAAGCGCCAAACAAGCGGAGCTCGAATGGCAGCGTGCCGCAGGTTCGCGGGATATGGCGTCGATCAGCGCGACGCCCGCGATTAGCGTACGGCCGGGCGCAGGCGGAATTGACGTGCAAGTGCGCTACGTAACCCGGGCCAACGAACGCTATCAATTGCGCAGCAGGCTTTACCAGTCAGCCGTGGAACTGCTCGGCGGACACGGCGTACAAATCTCTCCTTCGGCTGAAACCGAAACAAAACCTGCCTGAAAAAGAATACGAAATCAGTTTAGCCGTAAATCGGTTGTGGACGCCGAACGAATTAATGGTTTGCCGAACGCTTCGCGAGATCCTGCCCTTCAAGGACGATGGCCTGAAAATCCGCGTCGGTCTTGTTCGCGTCTTGCATGAGCTGAAGAGCGCGATGGGAAATGTCGGTCATTCGCGGGTCGGAGGGGTCGACTTTGCCGCTCGCTGACAGCGTTTCCATATTGTTGAGGAGAGCGTTCGTCTGACGAAAAAGATCCCGGCCGTGCGAGACATAGTGTTCCTTGGCTGCGAAGAGTTTTTCCTCCCATGCGCGACGACCAGGAAAGTCGTTGTTTTGTCCCTGCAAAGCGGTCTCGGCGAGAGTGGTGCGATTCATCGGCTCAAGCGAGTCCAGCAACTGCTCGCCGCGAGCGATGGCACGGCGCGCGGCGGCCATGCGTTCGGTGGCCGAAGCCGTGGGGCTCGCCAACTGGGCGAGGTCGGCTTTCCCTGCAGCGCTGGAATGGAAGTTGTCATCGTTGAAGACTTTTGCGGGCTTCGCGACGGATTTGTCGCGGTCTTCTTTGGCTTTGCGAGCCTGGCGCGCGATATCGCCCAGAGATTGCTGTTCAGGCTCCTGGGCGCGGAGGGGAAGTGCGGAGAGCAAGCAAGCCGCAAAGAGCATTGTGAGTGACCGGCGCATAGAGGCCTCCAGATTGAAATTCCGAACTCGCGCTTCCTCGAAAAGCGCTCACCAGGGCTTAGAATCAAGGTTTTGCGCGCATTGCGACATAGAACCGTAGTACCAAAGTGCCGCATCCAATAACAGAGCAAGCGACTGGAGCCGTGATTTCAGCGCTTGTCAGGACTCGGCTGGCGGACTGGTCCGGATGAGATGTCGGGCCTGGAAAGCGGAAATCGTGCCTGCGACATAGAAAAGTGCGATCAGGCAGAAGCCAGCGATTAAAGAAAATTTGTGAGAGACCCAGCCGAGCGCGAAGCTCATAAGGATTTGAAAGATAGTGGTGAGGATGGCGATGGCGGATTGGGTGCGGCCCATGAAGTGGCGCGGAACGATGGACATCAGCGTTGC
>DATLVG010000075.1:0-8775 GCA_035577625.1 Candidatus Dormiibacterota bacterium | reverse complement strand
AATGAGATCGAGTCTAAGTAGAATAGTGTAGCTGGTCCAACTGAAATCGAGCCTACCCCCTCGCCCGGGCCCGCCTGTACGGCAATTTCTTCGCCCACCCAGCCGCGAAAGATCAGCCGAAGATTGGGAGAAGTGATGCGGACTATGGCGCAAAACACGCGGCTTCACGCACGAAAAGTGCCAGCGCAATTGGGGTTTATTCAGATTTTTGGTGACGAAGGCGGAAGAATCCTCGACTTTTCCGAGGCAGGGCTGGCGTTCGAGTCTTTTGCGCCACTCGGCACCGCCAAGACACTGCAGTTTTGGTTTTCCTTGAATCTCAGAGATCGTGTCGAAGGCACCGGCGAGGTAGTGTGGCTCGATTCCACATCCAAAGTGGGAGGACTTCGATTCATGAATCTGACGGATCGCGCTATTCGGCACATTCGTGCCCAATACACCGATTCCTTACGCGGTGACGCGGATCAGGAGAAACATCGTTTCCTTGCCGCGCTTTCGAAACAACATGTCATCAGCCCTGCCGCAACGACTGCGGCAGAGAGTGGTGATGCGCCGTCCAATCGCGCACAACAAGCGTCTGCTTCGGTCGGCAATTTACTTATGCGCGATACGAAACTCGAAACCCCACCGGCGACGCCGCTGGACTCCACCGATCTCATCTCCTTACAGAGGCACATCGCGGCTTGCCGCCGGCAGTTTGTTCTTGGGGCTGTACTTGGTTTGTTTTTGGCGTCGAGCGTGGCACTTGTGGCGTTTCGATTCTGGGCTGCGGGACACTCACCTACGTCGGCGCATTCTAGTCCGCCTACCGAGTCCCAATCGAGTCTCAGTCCGGGCACCGCCGCTTCGAACTTGGCACTACGGCCGGGCACTCCAAATCCGTTAGATGCGCCGGGCCATTCACAGCCGGCAATCCTCAATGGTAAGTATTCGATAGAGACAACGGGAACGGGCCATTCGTCCAAAGGTTCAGCATCCCTGCCGCCGGTTAGAGTTGTGGGTAACGACACCGCTGTGCCGGCCAGCACGACAGATACCTTCTCTCGATCAACCAGCAATAACATCCAGAAAAAATCGGCCACACCAGAACGACTCTGGGCCGCTGTGCAGGCGGGTGACACAACCGCAGCCGTTACTCTGGCTGGACGATACCTCCGCGGCGATGGTGTGCCAGAAAACTGCCTGCAGGCTCGGGTGCTCCTTCTTGTCGCGTCGGAAAAGAAAAACGCCGAAGCGATCCAGAAGTTGCGCGAGCTAGACAAAACTGGATGCCCGTCGAGCGCGCCGAACTGATACGCACGCGTTGGTTCGGTTGCGAACCTTCACCTGTGCTCGGTTGTCCGCAATCTTTCGCCTCCCTAAACATTACCGATTTATAGTAAGGTAGTTGAACTTAGAGAGGACTTCCTGTGAACCGCAAACGAGTTATCGCAGTCTCTGCCGTTTTCGTAGCAGTTGCGTTTCTGTTTTTCGCCAGGGTTGGGGCCGGTACTGCGTCGGCGGAACAAGAAGTACGCGAACTTGAGCAACGCGCGAACGCCGCCTATGAAGCCAATGACCTCGCGAAGTACTTTTCTTTTTATGCACCCGATTTCACGCAATACTTGCCGGAAGGCCGTTCGGACCTCCCTGCCTACGAGAAAGAATGGTCCTCGTATATTGGGGAAGGGAATCGAGTCGAAAAAGTCGTCTTAAGCGACATGCATGTTCAAGTCGGCCCCAGTGGTGACACGGCAGTCGCCAGTTACATCATCCACGTCCGCACCAAACTCAAAGACGGCAAGGTTACGGACGAAGACAACCAAGAGTCCGACGTTCTCTTCAAACGAACTGGGCAATGGAAAGTCGTCTTTCTCCATTACTCGGCTGCGCCAAAGCCCGAATCGCACTGACCATTTCATCATGAGGCCCTGCTTATGAGTAAGGATCGCGACCGCGAACTTGGGATGTTTCGCGAGATCACGCGCCGCGATTTTCTGAATGGTGTCGCCGTTGGCACCGGCGCTGCGGCTGCCGAGTCCTGGTTACCGGGCCTTGCGTGGGCTGATGACGGCGTCGCGCCCCAAAACAAGCCTGGCTATTATCCTCCGGCGCTGACCGGCCTGCGCGGTAGCCATCCTGGTTCCTTTGAAGACGCGCACAAGTTGCGTGACGGAAACTTCTGGAAATCCACCGGCAAGCCGGCCGATACGGGGGAATCATACGATCTGGTCATCGTTGGCGGAGGAATCAGCGGGCTCGCCGCAGCCTATTTCTGGCGAATGCAAAAACCCGACGCCCGCATTCTAATTCTCGATAATCACGATGATTTCGGCGGCCACGCCAAGCGCAATGAGTTTCGTCCCGGCGGCCGGTTACTGCTTGGCAACGGCGGAACATGGGCCATCGAGTCACCGTTCCCGTACAGCAAAGTCGCCCACGGATTGATGGACGAACTTGGTATTTACCCCGCCGCGCTAGCCAAAAAATGCAATGTCCCCGGCGTGTACAAAAACCTGTCCAACGGTTTTTTCTTTGACAAAGAGACATTTGGCCGCGACAAGCTTGTGAATGGAAAGGTCGGCGGGATTTTTCCCGGTGAAATCTTCAGCGGCGACGCGAATTCTGTGGAAGGAATTCCAGTTGCCCCTGAGGTTGCTCGCGATGTGCGGCGACTCGAAACCTCCGAAGAAGACTATTTCACGGGCCTAGCGTCCGAACAGAAAAAAGAAAAGCTCAGCCGCATGAGTTACAAAAACTTTTTGCTCGATGTCGTAAAAGTTGATCCTCGCGTCATTCCTATCTATCAGACGCGGACTCATCCGCTCTTTGGCGTCGGCATAGATGCCGTCGCAGCGCTCGATTGCTGGGTTTTGCAAATGCCCGGTTTCAAAGGATTGAAGCTTGAGCCCGGCCCGTATCACCGCATGGGCTACACGCCGATGGGATACGCGATGCCGCGCGAAGGCTACGAATTTCATTTTCCCGATGGCAATGCGACCATCGCTCGTTTGCTCGTTCGCCGGTTGATACCCGCTTCGATTCCAGGCAACAGCGTCGAAGACATTGTGACCGCGCAAGTGGATTACACGAAACTGGACAGTACTGAATCGCCGGTGCGAATTCGTCTGAGTAGTATCGTCGTAAGTGCGAAGAATCTCGGCGATGTGAATTCGGCCAGGGAAGTCCAAATCGCTTACCTGCGGGATAGGGAGCTCAAGACTGTTCGAGCCAAATCAGCTGTTCTCGCCTGCTGGAACATGATGATTCCGTATCTTTGTCCCGATTTGCCGGCTGCGCAAAAAGACGCACTTCACTACGGCGTCAAAGTTCCTTTGGTTTACACCATTGTTGCGATAAAGAACTGGCGATCTTTCGACAAGCTCGGAATTCGCTCCGTCGCGTCGCCTGGCATGTATCACTACCAGATGAATTTGGATATGGCTGTGGACATTGGCAGTTACAATTCACCCAAGACGCCTGACGAACCGATCCTCGTACGTATGGAACGGACACCGTGCTATCCCGGACTTTCTGAGCGCGACCAGCATAAAATTGGCCGCGGCGATTTGCTCTCCACTTCCTTTGAAACGTTCGAACGTAATATTCGCGACCAACTGGGCCGTGTTCTCGGCGCCGGCGGTTTCGACCCCGCACGCGATATTGACGCGATCACCGTCAATCGCTGGCCGCATGGCTACGCGTATGAATACAACTATCTTTTCGACCCGGAATGGCCCGCCGGACAGAGTCCATGCGAAATCGCCCGAAAGCCGTTTGGCCGCATAGCGATTGCAAACTCCGATGCGGCTGCAGCGGCCTACACTGACACCGCCGTCAACGAAGCCCATCGAGCCGTGCAAGAATTGTTGCGTGCATGAAGTTCTCGAGCTGAGGCTTCGCCGAAAATGTCCGCCGATCCCGAAAAAGTGAATTCACTCCGTGACCGCGAACTCGGCATGGATCGCTCCATTACGCGCCGCGATTTCTTGAACGGCGCGGCCGTGACGATTGGCGCCGCGGCGGTGCCATCGGGCGCCCTTCAGTCGGGCGCGCAAGCCGCTGAACCTCAAAACCATTCCGGCTACAATCCACCAATCGCGACGGGAATGCGCGGCAGCCATCCCGGCTCATTCGAAATCGCCCATAGCCTTCGTGACGGCACATTTTGGAAGACTGCCGGCGAGCCGATCGATACCGGCGAGATCTACGACTTGATCGTCGTCGGCGGTGGCATCAGCGGTCTTTCCGCGGCCTACTTCTTTCGCCAGCGGAATGGCCCGAACTCGCGAATTCTTATCCTCGAGAATCATGACGACTTCGGTGGCCATGCCCGGCGCAACGAATTCCATCTCGGCGGCAAGCTGCAGTTGCTCAACGGCGGGACGATGATGATCGACAGTCCAACCGCCTATAGCAACGAAGCTGCCGGGCTTATTTCGAAACTCGGTATCGACCCAGTTGCATTCGAACGGAAATACCCTTTGCACGATCTCTATCGATCGCTGAACCTCGGCCCTGCCATTTTCTTCGACAAACAAACCTTTGGAGAAGACCGCCTGGTTGCGGGCGCTCCTTCCGAATTCGGTGAATCGGAGAATTCCTCTGCAAAAGCCGCGGGATGGCTCGAGTTCCTGAACAAAACGCCGCTCACCGAGGCCGCGAAACGCGACCTCCTCAGTCTTGAAACCGGAACAATTGACTATCTACGCGGCCTTTCCTCGGCGGAGAAGAAAGACCAGCTCTCTCGCATTAGTTACAAGGATTTCCTGCTTACAATTGCAAAGGTCGATCCGGCAGTCGTCCGGTTCTATCAAACGCGTACCAACGGTGAATGGGGCGTCGGTATTGAAGCGGAGCCTGCCCTCGATTGTTGGGCGCTTGGCCTTCCCGGTTTCCAAGGAATGCACCTCGATCCTGGTCCCTGTCCGCGCATGAGTTATTCCGCGGCGGGTTACTCCACCGGAGGCTCACCGCGTTTTCATTTTCCAGACGGCAATGCGACCATCGCGCGGCTGCTCGTTCGCGAACTTATTCCCGAAGCTGTCCCGGGCCGGTCCGCTGAAGACGTAGTTACATCGCCAGTTGCGTACGATCGTCTCGACTACCCGACAAACACTACCCGTATCCGACTTAACAGCACTGTCGTTCGCGCGCAAAACGAGAGCGGCGCTAAATCTTCGCACGAAGTGATCATTACGTACGCCGCAGGCGGTCAGGTTTTCACAGCCCGCGCCCAAGGCTGCGTCCTCGCCTGCTGGAACATGGCCATCCCTTACCTTTGTGCGGACCTGCCCGAAAAGCAAAAGGACGCGCTTCATTACCTCGTCAAGGTTCCGCTCGTTTACACCAGCGTCGGCCTTCGAAATTGGAAGTCTTTTCAAAAACTCGGCGTCTACGCAGTTCACGCTCCAGGCTCCTACTGGAATTCGTTTAATCTCAACTGGCCCGTAGACATCGGCGTCTACAAGAGTCCGCGTTCAACTAACGAACCCATCCTCCTCCATATGAGTCGAACCCCATGCAAACCTGGCCTTCCCGCTCGCGAGCAGCACAAAGCCGGCCGCATGGAACTTCTCGTAACGCCCTTCGAAATTTTCGAACGAAATGTCCGCGATCAGCTTGCCCGCTGCCTGGGTGCTGGTGGTTTCGATCCTGCGCGCGACATCGAAGCCATTACGGTCAATCGCTGGCCTCACGGTTACGGCTATGAATACAACCCGCTCTTCGATCCGCAATGGGCGCCCGGCCAAGCGCCTCACGAAATCGGCCGTAAGCCTCACGGCCGCATCACTATCGCCAATTCCGACTCCGGCGCCACGGCCTACACCGATGTAGCCATCGATCAAGCCTTCCGCGCTGTCCGTGAGTTGTTTGAACGGTAGCCCCACAAAAACGCATCAAAGTTTTGTTCACGCTATTCGAATCAAAACCGAAGTACCTGCATCCAATAGGTCGTAGACGCTCCATCGGACGGTAGGCCTCTTCAGGAAACTATCTTTTTGTCCGTTCTTGCCTGAAAATGCGCTTCCGGCCAGACTGGCTGCGTTAGTTCTGCTAGAGGCACAATTCATGCCCAGACTTCAGACCACCGAGGACCGCCGCCTCGAAGAAAATCGCACCAGAAAGGGCTATTGGAAGCGTTGGGGGCCATACCTTTCCGAGCGGCAATGGGGCACCGTCCGCGAAGATTACAGTCCGGGCGGGACAGCTTGGGAATTCTTTCCGCACGATCACGCTCGTTCGCGCGCTTATCGTTGGGGAGAAGACGGCATCGCTGGCATCAGCGATCGCCATCAAATGATCTGTTTCGCGCTAGCGCTTTGGAATGGTCGTGACGCAATCCTTAAAGAACGCCTCTTTGGCCTTACCGGCAACGAAGGCAATCACGGCGAGGACGTCAAAGAATATTATTTTTATCTCGACTCCACACCAACGCACAGTTACATGAAGTACTTGTACAAATATCCGCAAGGCGAATTTCCGTACGGTTGGCTGGTGGATGAAAACAAGCGCCGTGGCCGTTCAGAGCCCGAATTTGAACTTCTTGACACCGGTGTGTTCGGCGAAAATCGCTACTTCGACGTTTTCGTCGAATACACCAAAGCCGACGACGAGGATATTTTCATTCGCGTCACGGCCCACAATCGTGGCCCCGAAGCTGCTCCCCTTCACTTGCTCCCAACGCTTTGGTTTCGCAACACCTGGTCCTGGGGCAAGGATCTTCGACGGCCTATCGCCCGCAAAGCCACGGATATTCCCAACAGCGTTTGTGCCGAACTCCAACATTGGCAGTACGGAAAGCGCTGGCTGCTCGCCGCCGGTCAGCCGGAAATGATTTTCACCGAGAACGAAACCAATAGCGCGCGACTCTTCAATTCAAGAAATCGCACGCCTTACGTGAAAGATGCTTTCCACGAATATGTCGTCCACGGAAGCAAAGATGCCGTGAACCCAGCTCAGTCCGGCACGAAAATGGCCGCTCATTACTCCCTGACTCTCGGCGCTGGCCAGTCCGCCATGATCAAACTCCGGTTAACCGACGTCGAGCCGCTTGGCGGCATGGACGCTGAGTCATCCATGGTCGGCATTATCACTTCGCCCGCTCACGCCGAACGCGGAGCCGGTGTGCCGGGCACAAACGATTTCGGCAAGGGCTTCGACGGCTTATTCGCAGCACGCATCAAGGAAGCCGACGAATTCTACGCTTCGCGCATTCCCGATGAGCTTTCCGCCGACGCGCGGAATGTCATGCGTCAGTCATACGCCGGAATGTTATGGTCAAAGCAGTTTTATCACTACGACGTGCAGACGTGGCTCGAAGGTGATCCCGCAGGCCCTGTGCCGCCCGCTGACCGAAAAAAAGGCCGCAACAAGGATTGGACCCACCTCTACAACGACGACATCATCTCTATGCCCGATAAGTGGGAATATCCTTGGTATGCCGCCTGGGATCTTGCCTTTCACTGCATCACGCTCGCCCTGGTCGATCCCGACTTTGCGAAAGAGCAACTAATTCTTCTTCTTCGCGAATGGTACATGCACCCGAACGGCCAGCTCCCTGCGTACGAATGGGCGTTCAGTGACGTAAACCCCCCCGTCCACGCTTGGGCCGCTTGGCGTGTTTACAAAATCGAACGGCGCGTTCGTGGCGTCGGCGACCGCGCTTTCCTTGAAAAAGTTTTTCACAAACTGCTTCTCAACTTCACCTGGTGGGTCAATCGGAAAGATCCCGAGGGCGCGAATATCTTTCAGGGCGGCTTCCTGGGGCTCGATAACATCGGAGTATTCGACCGCTCCGCGCCCCTTCCGACAGGCGGCCACCTCGAGCAGTCCGACGGAACCAGTTGGATGGGCATGTATTGCCTCAACATGCTCGCCATCGCCCTCGAACTCGCGAAAGAAGATCCCGCTTACGAAGACGTCGCCAGCAAGTTCTTCGAACACTTCGTACACATCGCTCACGCCATGAATGACTTCGGCTCCGACGGCATATCGCTCTGGGACGAAGAAGACGGCTTTTACTACGACCTGCTGCATCTTCCGAACGGCGAGGAGCACTACCTCAAAGTCCGTTCCATGGTCGGCTTGATTCCGCTCTTCGCCGTCGAAACTCTCGAGCCGGAAATCGTCGACCGTTTGCCCGGCTTCAAGCGCCGCATGCAGTGGTTCATCGACAATCATCCGGACGTGCCGGAGCACATCGAAATGACGCAACGTTCCGCCCGCGGCATGCGCCGTTTGCTATCGCTCGTCAATCGCAAGCATCTAAAGCGCATCATGTCCCGTATGCTCGACGAAACCGAATTTCTTTCCGATTTCGGGATTCGCGCGCTTTCCCGTTATCACAACGAGCATCCGTATGAGGTCTACGTCAATGGCCACGTGAATCGCGTGGACTACGAGCCCGCCGAATCCACCACTGGTCTTTTCGGCGGCAACTCCAACTGGCGCGGCCCGATCTGGTTCCCGGTGAACTATCTCCTCATCGAATCGCTGCAGAAATTCCATCACTACTATGGCGAAGACTTCAAAGTTCCTTGTCCGGCTCGCACCGAAAAGGAAACCGACCTCTGGCAGGTCTCTGCCGAAATTTCGAAACGCCTCGGCCGTATTTTTCTCCGCGGCAAGGATGGGCGACGTCCCGTCGCCGGGGGCCTCGAGCAATTCCAGAACGATCCATACTGGCGAGACCTCGTGCTTTTCCACGAATACTTTCATGGCGACAACGGGGCCGGTCTTGGCGCAAGCCACCAAACCGGCTGGACTGGTCTAGTCGCAAAACTCTTAGAGCAG
>DATLVG010000074.1:0-8391 GCA_035577625.1 Candidatus Dormiibacterota bacterium | reverse complement strand
GCACAAACCGGAGCTCGTGTCAGTTGGCGATGTGCAAAAGACCGACGAGTTGGCGGCGCGGCTGCGCGAAAAGGGAATTGCATTACCCGCGATTCATCATGGGCGAGAGGGAATGCTTGCGGTCGGGACACACCCGGCGGCGGAAATTGTAGTTTCAGCCGCGGTAGGAGTAGTTGGGCTGGAAGCGACGTATGAAGCGGTAAAGCTGGGCCGGACGATTGCGCTTTCGAACAAAGAAGTTTTGGTGGCGGCAGGCGAGTTGGTGATGGCCGCGGCCGTGAAAGCGGGAAAAGAACTGCTGCCGGTGGATAGCGAACACAACGCCGTGCATCAGTGTTTGCGCGCGGGGGAACACAAAGAAGTGACGCGGCTGGTCCTGACGGCTTCGGGCGGGCCGTTTCGAAAGACGCCGCTGAAAGACCTTGAGAAAGTTTCGGTTGACCAGGCTCTGGCGCATCCGAATTGGAAAATGGGCAACCGGATCACGATTGATTCGGCGACGATGATGAACAAGGGATTCGAAGTGATCGAGGCGCGCTGGCTATTTGGCATGCGCCCGGACCAGATTGACGTGGTGATCCATCCGCAATCGACAATTCATTCGATGGTGGAATACGTCGACGGTTCGATTCTTGCGCAACTTGGCCCCACCGACATGCGCATGCCAATTCAATATGCGCTAACCTATCCTGAGCGCGTCGCATCATCCAAACAAGTAGCACTGGATTGGTCGAAACTTAAGCGATTGGATTTTGAGAAGGCGTCGACGAGGCGCTATCCCTGCTTGAAACTGGCGCGCGAAGCGATGAAGAAGGGCGGCGCTTTCCCGTGCGCTTTAAATGCGGCGGATGAAGTGGCGGTGGCGGCGTTTTTGGAGGGGAAGCTGCCGTTTTTGGGAATTCCGGAAGTTATCGAGAAGGTGCTGGGACGGGCGCCGAGATTGAAGCTGCAAAAGATGGAAGACGTGCTTTCGGCGGATGCGGAAGCGCGTCGAATAGCGAAGGAAGAGGTCGCGGCGTTGACCGGAATCGCGAAGGCCGCGTCGTAAGAGAGAAGGACGGAGCAAGAGTTCGATGAATACGATGCTTGGAATTGTGCTGGTGCTGGGCGTGATGATTTTGGTGCATGAGTGGGGCCATTTCATCGTGGCACGGCTGTTTGGCGTTCGCGTGGATGTGTTTTCGATTGGATTTGGGCCGCGGCTGTTTGGCTGGAAGCGCGGCGCTACCGATTATCGGATTAGCGCGCTGCCGCTCGGCGGATACGTGCGGATGGCGGGACAGGATTTGATGGAGATCGACTCCGGCGAAAAAGGGCCGACGGGCGCTCCTGACGAGGTGATGAGCAAGAAGCGTTGGCAGAGAGCGTTGATTTCGTTTGCGGGTCCGGCCGTGAATCTGGTGATGCCGATTTTGCTGCTGGGCGGATTTTACGCAATCAAGGGCGATCCGTATCAATCGTTCTTTGCCAAGCCGATTGTGCTGTCGGATCTGCCACAAAGCGGACCTCTTGCCAAAGCCGGAGTTGTTGATGGCGATCAAGTCGTCGCGATAAATGGAGTGCAAACTCCGGACTGGAAGTCGGCGGAAAAGCCGTTGAGCGAAATTGGATCGAGTCAAAATTTTACGGTGACCGTGCAGAAGGGCGGGGGATTAAAGAAGGACGTTATCGTTAACAGTTCAGAGTTGAAGCCGGGAAGCCAACTGCTCGGGTACGCACCTGAACCTCCGATCGTGGGACAAGTAACGAATGGCATGCCCGCAAAGCGCGCCGGATTGCAAAAAGGGGATTTGATAGTGGCGGTCAACGGAGTCACGGTTCACAACTGGCGGCATTGCGTGGACCTCATCAAGAAATCGAGCGGCGACAGCTTAAAGGTGGACGTGCAGCGGAGTGGAAAGCCCGTCACTTTGGAGATTCACCCCGTGCGGGACAAGGATGAAGATGGCCAAATGGTCGCCAAAATCGGCGTTGGCCCAGAAGGCGCGTGGTCGTTCAAACCAACAACGGTGGGCGGAGCGTTTCGGATTGCCACTCGAGAAACAATAGACCTGACGGAAAACTTACTCGGCGTTCTGGGAAAACTGCTTACCGGCAAATTATCCGTAAAGCAGCTTCAGGGATTCGTTGGAATCGCCGTTCGGGCGGGCGAAGCCGTGCAAAGCGGGCCGGTGGACACAATTCAACTAATGGCGGTGATTAGTTTGAATCTCGGCGTGTTGAATTTGCTGCCGATTCCGATTCTGGATGGCGGGCATATTTTGTTGCTTTCGATTGAAGGAATCCGGCGGCGCGATTTGAGTCTGGCGTTCAAGGAACGGTTTATCCAGGTGGGATTCGTGTTCCTTTTGCTGCTGTTTGCGTTCGTTATGTACAATGACGTTCGGCACCTCCTGCCGACGCATACCTAGCGAGTGGCGACGCGGCGGGGCGTGGCTTAGTCGATTAGAGGGATGAAATGGCAGGAAGCCCTGCGCATCGCGCTTCAACCACGGAACGAATTAATTCAGCGGAGACGACCGGGCCGCTAGTGAAGGCGCTAGCAGAAAAGCGCATCCGGCTGACGCGGCAGCGGCGCGTGATTTTGAGCGTGATGGATTCGGCCGAACAGCACCTGGATGTGGATCAGATTTTGGAACGCGCGCAGAAGCTCGATTCCGACGTGCATCTTGTCACGGTATACCGCACGATTGAACTCCTGAAAAAACATGGATTGATTGACGAGCTGGATCTGCTGCACCTGCGCGGCGACCGGCACTATTACGAGACACATGGGCCGCGCGACCATATTCATGTGGCGTGTTTGAAGTGCGGCAAAGTGCGCGAGTTTGAGAGCCAGTTGTATGAACAGTTGAAGTCTCAGATCGAACGGGACTTCAAAATGAAGGTGACGGTGTCGCGCACGGAGGTGGGCGGCTATTGCGCGGAGTGTTTGGGCAAGGGACTGTCGTAGGCCGCGCTTAGCGTGGAAACAATCCGGATTTTGCCGTTTCTAGTTACTGCGACAAGCAGCGGAGTTGTTCTCGTCCAGTCCTCTGATAAAGTCCACGATTGCAAGTTTGTCGTCGTCAAAGATGGAAAGACGGTTGGCGTCATTACTTGCGACGAAGTCTTGAGCCACGAGAAGTGGCTCAGCGGCGCAGCAAAAAGCGCGCAAGAATTCTTGGAGGGGCGAAAATTAGATAGGGCCGTGTTGATTGCGAGGCGGGGAGAGAAGAACCTCCCCGAATTCTTACCGGGAATCCAAGTAGCACTAGTCATAGAGCAGGACCCGACCTCCGCTGCCAGTAAAGCAGTCTATCGGCTCACGGTTTAGACTGACGGAGGGCGGGTAGGAGGTCTTCGGCGACATGGCCGACTATGGGTGCACAAGCGTGCTTGCGTCGACCCTACAGGTTCTCCTGGATGAAGCGGGGATTGAGGTGAATGTCGACTTGCACCAGCGGCGAGTCACCAACCGCCTTGAAGCTGTGAATCTCACCGGCCTTGATAATAAAGATATCGCCCGCGCCACCCTCGAAGGTCTTGCCGTTGACGGTCCAAACTCCCCGGCCTTCACGAATGAACTGGATTTCATCATAAGGGTGCCGGTGCGGACCCGGTCCCGAACCAGGCTTTCCATGGAACAGGAACACAGAGACGCTTGTGTCGCCCTGTTCCGCTCCAACAAACTCATGCGAACTACCAACAAAAGGCAGATTCTCCTGGCGCACGTGATGCATTCTCTGCGGCCCTCCTGCGGATTGGATGAGACTCGCCCCCAGATGGTCGCTCGCTACGCAGCTGGGTTCCGTTCGGCGGTGCTCCCCGCGAAGCTCGGGGCAAGCAGGGTAAACGAGTGGCGAGCAAAGAGAAAAGTAGATCCTTCACTTCGGTCGGGATGACGCACGAAGAGGCTTAGCCGCCAAGGCCACCGCCTCACGTGCGGTTCGGAAACGGCGGAGGCGTGTAAAGAAGTGGTGTGCGGCGGCTACGTCGCGCGCGATTTGCGATTTCAACTCATCGGCGTTTGCGAATTTTTTTTCTTCGCGCAGGCGCTTCCAAAACCTAATTTCAATGCGTTTTGTTTCGAACTCTTTCGGTGCGTTGAGGAGGTGCGTTTCGACCGTCAGGGAACTGCCGTTGAAAGTGGGACGCATACCGATATTGGTTACGGACCGGCGGCTCTTGGCTTCGCCATCCAGGAGAGTCCGCGTGATGTAAACGCCGCGAGCCGGAAGAAGTTCCTGTTCGGGATGCAGGTTGAGGGTCGGAACGGTGAAGCGATGGCCGACGCCTTCGCCGGAAACGACGAAGCCCGTGAGGACGAATGGCCGCCCAAGAAGACGGTCGGCGCGGCTGACATCGCCTTCGGAGATTTCGCGCCGGAGCAAAGTGCTGCTGACGATTTCGCCGCGGTAGACGACCGGTGGAACAACAATCACTTCGAAACCAAAGCGCTCGCCCAGCTCCTTCAGCGACGATGTGTCGCCGGCTTGCTTGTGGCCGAAGCGGAAATTTTCTCCGACGAGCAGGGCGCGAACGCGCAGCTGGTCCACGAGAATCTGTTGAACGAATTCTTCGGGAGAAAGGCGCGAGAGTTCGACAGTAAAGGCCTGGACGACGGCGGATTCGAGGCCAACCACGCGAAACCATGCCGTGCGCTGCTCGCTTGTTGAAAGACGCTTCGGAGCGGAGTCCGGGCGAAGAATTTTTAGCGGTGCGGGCTCGAACGTAAGCGCGGTGGCGACGTCGCCCGAGATTGCGGCTCGTCGCGCAACGTCGCGCAAGATTTTCTGGTGGCCGAGATGGATGCCGTCGAAATTGCCGATGGCCAGAACGCTGCCGCGGTTTAGCGGAGTGTAGTACGCGTTCCATGCGGCGGGAGAAGAGAAGACGCGGATCGGCGCCGCGCGTGAAGATATTTTTTCGGGCGAGTCGGTGGCGGTGTCTTCGACTTCCACTTCGAGTTCGAGGCCGTCGTAACCGAGTTGAACGTGCGGATACCCGAGCGAGCGAAGCCGCTCGTTGGTTTCGCCGTGCGGCAGTTCGTGCGCGATGTGGGTGAACCAGGCGCGGCGAGGTTTGAGGCGGTCAATGAGTTTGAGGGCTTGCTCAACCGTCTGGTGCATGGGATGCGGCGTGTCGCGCAGCGCATCGAGTATGAGTTCGTCGAGGCCTTCGAGCAGTGGCATGGAAGATTCCGGGACGGCGCTGAAGTCCGTCAGATAGGCGGCGTTTGCGAAGCGGAAACCTAGAACGTTCAGGTCGCCGTGAATTAGAGGGATCGGCGTGATGGTTGTGCCGAGAAGTTCGATCGGGCCGTTGACGTGATTGATTTCGACGAGCGGCACCGTGCTGACTTTCGGCTTACCGTCGAAGACGTAGGAAAACGCGCCGCGCAGAACGTCAAATGTTTCGGCGTTCGCGAAAATCGGCAGCGCGGTTTTTTGGCGCATGTTGAAGGGACGTATGTCGTCGAAGCCGAAAATGTGGTCAGCGTGGGCGTGCGTGAAGAGGACAGCATCAAGCCTCTGGAGGCCGATGCGAAGGGCTTGCTGGCGGAAGTCGGGCGTCGTGTCAATGACGACGTGCTGGCCATTGCGAGAAAGAAGCAGGGAAGGGCGGAGACGGTTGTCGCGCGGATCTTGCGAAGTGCAAACGCGGCAATGGCAACCGAGCGAAGGGACGCCCATGGATGTGCCTGAACCGAGGAGCGTGAGTTTTAGAGGGTTCGACGCCATTTAATAAAACTTTGCGCGTTTAACAACCTTTCCTCTAGCGCGTCTTGGCCTTGGCCTGAGTCGCTTGGGCGGCGAGCGCCTGATTGACCTCAAGATACGTCAGCTTGAGCTTGCCGAGGAGGTCCAGAAGGACGTCATCCTCTTCTGGAGCGAGATTTCCTTTGGTCTTTTCGTGCAGCGCATCGAGCATGTCGATGAGTTCGCGCGCTGCATCCGGATCGATCATAGGCTGGCCGGTACGCGGGTCGGTGTAGGCGCCCAGGACCATGGCCGCGTTGCTGCCGATCATTCGGATCAAATTCTCGAACGCGGCCGAACGTTTCGGCGTTTCGGCTGGCGGATCTTCAGGGGTTGTGGCGGGGACGACTGGCGCTTCGTGTTTGGCGATGTGCGCTTCCGTCACCGCCTCGCGCTTTTCCTCTGCCGCGATTTCCTGGCGCAACTCACCGTCTTCGGTGAAGAGCCGCCGGTCGATGACGCGGAATGTGTCTTCTGACTTGTGCTCGGACAAGGGACAAACCTCACTTCAGTTGGTAACAAGTTATTTTAGCATGGGAACTCACAAAGCGTGTTTTGAGTAAGCTTGTCAAACGCGAGACCGCACTTTAGAGTTGACGTTTTGCGGGAACTGGATTTTCCGGAGAGAAATGAAACGACCGAAGAAAGTATCGAAGCGAATGCCCAAAAAGGCGGCGCCACGCGAAAAGGCGAAGCGCGGCACGGCGGGCGAATGGTTCGAAAAACTGGTGAAGTTGCAGGCACGGCTGCGTGCGCCGGACGGCTGCCCCTGGGACCGCGAGCAGACGCACATGACTTTGCGGACGTATTTGATCGAAGAAGCGTACGAGGTTGTGGAGGCGCTTGAAAGCGGCGACGATGCGAAATTCGCCGAGGAATTAGGCGATTTGCTGCTTCAAGTGGTGTTTCACGCGGATATCGCGAATGGCGAAGGACGGTTCGGCGCGGCGGATGTGATTCAGGGAATCCACGACAAGATGGTGCGGCGACATCCGCATGTGTTCGGCGAGAAACGGGCGCGTGACGCGAAGGCTGTTCTGAAGAGTTGGGAAAAGATAAAGGCCGAAGAACGTAAAGCGAAAGGGATTCGCGATGATGCAAAGCCCGCGTCTCTGTTGGATGGAGTATCGCACGCTTTGCCTGGCACGATGGAAGGGTTCCAGTTGACGCGTCGCGCGTCGCGCATCGGATTCGATTGGGATTCGCCGGAAGGGGTCTTGGAGAAAGTAGCGGAAGAAGCGACGGAGTTAAGGAGCGAGGTTGCCGGCGGCGCGGCGGAGCGAATCGAAGAAGAGGCGGGCGACTTGCTGTTTGCGGCCGTCAATGTTGCGCGATTTCTGCATGTTGACCCGGAGATTGCGCTGAAGAAGGCGAACGCGAAATTCGCCGCGCGATTCCGGGAGATGGAACGACTCGCGCGCGAAAACGGCAAAGAGCTGGCCGATGTTCCTCGCGCTGAAATGGAAGCCCTTTGGGAACGCGCGAAAGGTTTGGAAGCGACGGCGGCCGGTGTTGCGCGATGACGTCGGCCATCGTTGTGCGGACTTGCAATGCAATCGAGGAGTTTCACGCGTGCGTGCAATTGCAACGCGAAATCTGGGGAGAAGACGAACTGGAGGTCGAGCCCGCCACGTTGTTTGTTGTGGCGACACTCACCGGCGGGCAAGTCCTGGGCGCGTTTGAGGGCGACAAATTAGTTGGCTATACGCTGGCACTTGCCGGCGTACGCCATGGCGTGCCTTATCTCCACTCTCACATGACGGGCGTTTTGGCCGCGTACCGCGATCGCGGTGTGGGGCGGCAGCTCAAGCTTTATCAAAGGGAAGAAGCCTTGGGCCGCGGCATTCGCTTGATTGAGTGGACGTTTGACCCCCTTGAGACTCGCAATGCGCACTTTAATCTCAACCGGCTTGGCGCTATCGCTCGCCAATATTTGCCTAATCTATACGGCTTGACGACCAGCCCGCTACATCGCGGCATGCCTACGGACCGCCTCGTGGCGGAATGGATGTTGGATTCGCCGCGAGTGGTCGCCGCGGTGGCGACAGGGAACATCGAGCCTGCCCTTGACGCGGCGCACGTGACACTACCGGCGGATTTGGAAGCGCGCAAGGCAGACCCAGCAGGCCGGCTGGACGACGTGCAGGCTCGGGCACGGAAGGAATTCGGCGAATGGTTCACCAAGGGATATGCAGCGGTTGGGCTCAAGCGGGACGCGGCGGGCGCGGCCTACGTGCTGGCGCCGTGGAGTGATTTCTAAGAGAAATTCATGCGACTTAATGGGATTACGCTGCGAGAAATCCGAATGCCGCTGCTCGTGCCGTTTGAGACGAGCATGGAGAGGACCACGGTCCGGAGGATTCTCCTGGTTGAGGCGAACGTCGATGGAACGACTGGCTGGGGCGAGTGCGTAGCTGGGGAGAAGCCGACCTATGGTCCGGAGACCGTTGAAACGGCCTGGCACGTTCTGAAAGATTTTATTTGGCCGTTTCTGGAGGGAAAGGAATTTTCGTCGGCAGCGGAAGTGTGGACGCTGCTGGATTGGGTGCGTGGGCATGAGATGGCGAAGGCCGCAATCGAGTCTGCGATTTGGGACGCGGAAGCTCGGCAAAAGAATCTGCCACTATGGAAATTGCTTGGAGGGCAGCGA
>DATLVG010000073.1:0-11621 GCA_035577625.1 Candidatus Dormiibacterota bacterium | reverse complement strand
AATCGCTGCGTATTTTCCACGATATCTCGCTCAGCATCGCGCGTTTCAACAACATCGACCGCCGGTTCAAACCGCAATTTGTATTTCTCGGCAGCGACATCCCAATATGCGTAACCTGGCACGACTGCCGCCCCCGTGTGCAAAGCCAGGCGCGCTAAGCCCGTCGTCGTGCACGCGGTTTTGCCAAAGAATTCCACGAACGCGCCTTCTTCCGGCAGTGTATTCTGATCGGCGAGTATGCCGACAATTCCTCCACCATTTAACGTCTTCAGCACCGCCCGTGCCGATTCATTTTTGTAAATAGGCTGATTCCCGCTCAGGCAACGATAGCGATTCACAAACGCGTCGAGGCGCGCGTTGTCGAGCGGCCGCGCAAGAAAGCGCATCGGGTAGCCATAAACCGCATGTGCGAACGAAGAAAGCTCCCACGCACCGATATGCCCGGTGAGAATTAACACGCCTTTTCCTTTGCGTTGCGCCTCCAGAAAATTCTCGTGACCTTCTATTTCGATCGCCCCCTCGATGTTCGTCCGCCTATATTTCGGGAATCGCGCAAATTCGACTGCCTGCCAGGCAAGGTACCGCGTCATTTGATGCAGCGTTTCGTTCCGCCGCGCATCAGTCCAGTCCGGGAATGCCAGCCTGAGATTGAACATCGCGATCTTGCGCAAACGCGGCAGCATCGCCAGAAGAACGCGCACCGTCGCCGACCCGATTCCACGCGCCAGCGGTCGCGGCAACATCCCAATGAATTTTACGAGCAGCCACGCAAGGGCAAATCCCGGCCATTCCTTCATCGTGTGTCATTATGCTAGAAGTGTACGACCGAAAGTAAGCCGCGAGAGACGCAAGCGAATCCGCGAATGAACGAAGCCGACTCTTCATCGAACGAAAGATTTGGCCAAAGCCTACCCGCGCGAATTGGCTGGGGCGCGCTGATTGTAGTAACGCTCGCGGTCTGCTACTTCAGCAATCTCGGCGCGATCGGCTTCGTTGGTCCCGACGAGCCGCGTTACGCATGGATCGCGCGCGACATGGCGGAAAGCGGCGATTGGGTGACGCCCCGCCTCTATGGCAAACCGTGGTTCGAAAAGCCGGTCCTTTATTACTGGATGGCCGCCGCAAGCTTCAAAGTTTTCGGCGTGAGCGAGACCGCCGCGCGATTGCCCAGCGCGCTTTGCGCGTTGTTCGCGACGCTAGCCCTCGCGTGGCTCGCCTGGCGCGTTTACGGCG
Organism: Candidatus Dormiibacterota bacterium; assembly: GCA_035577625.1. GTDB lineage: Bacteria > Acidobacteriota > Terriglobia > Acidiferrales > UBA7541 > Acidiferrum. Next base: position 10,388 of record DATLVG010000073.1, on the reverse strand, counting down.
GAGAAACGGCGCGGTGGCTCTTGCTGCTCCTGCCGACAAGCGTCGGCATGATCGGTTTTTCCCATGCCGCCGCAACGGACATGCCATTCAGCGGCATGCTCACCATCGCGATGGTTTGCGCAGCTGTCGCCCTCGGCATTGTCCGTGACGAAAACACTCGGGTACTTCCACGCACCCCCTGGATCGCTCTAATCCTCTTCGGATTTTTTCTGGGCCTTGCCGTTCTCGCCAAAGGCCCTGCCGCAATCATTCTCTCCGGCGGCGCCGTATTTTTCTGGGCGCTCAGCACCAAACGCTGGCGCGATGCGCTTCGTTTGCTTCATCCCATCGCTATCGTTTCGTTCTGCGCCACGGCCCTGCCCTGGTACATCCTCTGCGCGCGCCGTAATCCGGACTTCTTCCGCGTCTTCATCGTCGAACACAATTTCAAACGCTACTTAACACCTGAATTTCAGCACATTCAGCCGTTCTGGTATTACGTGGTCGTTTTGAGCATAGAGCTTTTGCCCTGGTCTTTAATCGCGTCGGCCGCTCTCATCGGATGGCTTTTCGCCAGAACTAAACTAAATTCCGACTCCACCGCCGTTTTTCTCATTTGCTGGGCGCTGTTTTGCATTGTGTTTTTCTCCATTTCAAAATCAAAGCTGCCCGGATATGTTCTGCCGGCACTTCCCGCCGTCGTTTTTCTCGTGGCAAAGGTGATAACTTCAGCCAAGAGAATTTCCCAGCGAGTGGGCATCGCCGGGGCGACAACGGGTGGCGCAATTTTTGCTCTGGTAAGCCTGCTGCCGATATTGACTTCGTCGCCTAACAATTCACTGGTACTCCTCCCCTATATTGGGATCCTTATGGCCGCATTCGGTTTGGCAAACTTGCTGATCGCCCTTAGGTTGATGAAGAGTTGGTCGCCAATCGTCCGCGCATGTCTAACGTTTCTAGCGATCGCCCCGATCCTAGGGCTGTTTGCCGGTGTGGACTTAGTCGCCCAGAATTATTGGTTTTTGGCAAAATCGTATCGGGGAGTCGCGGCGAATTTGGTTGGCCGCGGGATTCCCGCGGATCGCCTGAGGACTTTTGGATTAGATCGAAGCACGCAATATGCGTTGAATTTTTATCTCCACGCCGAAATAAAAGATTGGAAACAGGATCGCGTAGAAGACGGATATGTTTTGGCCAACAGGAAATATTGCGTGCAACTGGACACCAAGCTGAATTGCGAAGATCTTTGGGGACGGGTGGATTTCGGTGACGGCGCGTGGGCCCTGCTACGAGTGACCCCTGTTAGTTCAGCGCCCGGCCCCGCCGGTAGCGGGCAGCCGCATTAAAAAGAAAGTCACAACCCGATTCTCGTAAGCTCGCTTGTCCTCATCGCCCATTCCCGCGAAGTTTCCATGCGGAATCATCGCCTGCTCACGCGGTTCCGGCGCTTTCACGAACATGTCGCGCGTCAAGTCGGCAAGCTCGGGCTGATCGGCGGCCTCGATAAATAGTTTTGGCACTCCGGCCAGTGCGCTCAAACGTTTCGAGAGCGGCGGATCCTGCTTGTGTTGATAGTTCAACCAGTCGAAGCTCAATTCCGCCGACCGCACCATAAAGGGAAACGACGCCAAGCCGGTGTTTTCTACTTCGACCTTCACCATCTGTTTCGGCTCGTCGTAAACCGAATCGAGCACTAGCGCCCGCACGCGCTTATCTGTCTCCGCTTCGCGCATCGCCGCGTAGGCGCCCAGGTTGTAGCCCCAAAGCCCGAAACTCGTCGAGTCAACATCGTTCCGCGCAGCCAACGTATTGATCGCCGCGCGCAATTCGTCCGCTTCCTTGTAGCCAAACGTCGTCATGCCGGAGTTTGCGCCGTGCGCGGCAAAATCAAAAACAAAAACGTTGTACTGGTGATCCTGCAATGCGGAAACCAGCGTCAGCAGCTCGCTGCGGCTTGATTCGTATCCGTGGCACAAAATGATCGTCGGCGCTCCCCGCAATCCCGGAAAGAACCAGCCTTCGCGATTGCCCAGGCCAGCCACGGTAAACTGCACCGCATCCGGTCGTCCCGGAAAAGTCGACATATTGATTTCAGAACTCGTGCGTTGTGGCTTTACGATCCGGTAGACAAGAAAACCGGCAATCGCCAGCGTTGCAAGGCCGACAAAAAACGCCAACGCAACGACGGCCGTAAACACTTTTGTGTACCACTTTGTGGGATATCGCAGTTCGAAGAGGATGGACATTCGCGTCGTTGCCGCTCTGGGCGCGGCGGTAGCCGCTGAATTGAATTCCCTTCTTGTTCCTTACTCTTTTGAAGCGTAGCACACGCGAAATCGTGTTTGCGCCCGCCATCGCCATCATGTGTCGCATCTATATCCTGCTGGTGCATGTTAACGAACGGGTTAAAATTGCATCTTCTATTTTTCTTGGACGAATCGGCTATTATGGGGGACGCAATTCGGCAGCGCGATGGAGCGGTCTTCTCAGGGGTTGGGCAGTTCTCTCGTTTCATGAACATCGTTGACCTCCGCCAAACGACAGTGCGGCAGATTGAACCGCTTCTTGACGAAGAAGCCGTTCACTGGCGCGACGAACTGCATTGGGACTACCGCGGCGCGCTTGAACTCATCAAGCGGTTCCTCGAAGCGCATGCGCTCTCCGGTTGTGTGGCTTATGAAAATGGCGCCGCCGCCGGGTATGCGTTTTACGTTTTGGAAGAGCACAAAGGGTTGATCGGCGGCCTTTACGCTTCGCCTCGTTTCGAACAATCCGCAATCGCGCAAAGAATGCTGGAAGAGATGCTCTTCGCCATGCGCGCCATCCCGCACCTGAGCCGCATCGAGGCGCAGCTCATGCCGTTCGGCGGCCCCGTCGATCGCACTCTCACCGAACAGGGATTCCACCTTTACACGCGGCAGTTCATGCTCATGGACCTGCACAAGCCGACCGAATTTCGCATCTCTGCCACGACTGGCCTGCGTTTCTCCCGCTGGCACGACCGCTATTTCGATCCCTGCGCCAAATTGATTTATCTCGCCTACGCCGACCACGTAGACGGCGATATCAACGACCAATACCGGAGCAAAGCCGGAGCGCTGCGCTTTTTGAAAAATATTATTCTCCTTCCCGGTTGCGGCCAATTCGTTCCCGGCGCCTCTTTCGTTTTGCACTATCCGGGCAGCGACGATCTGGTCGGCGCGATCCTCACCAGCGAAGTTTCACCCGGCGTCGGCCACACCACGCAAGTCTGCGTGCTGCCCGGCCACCAAGGTCAGGGACTCGGCCGCGCGCTCATGCTCACCGCCGCCGACGCCTTGCGCAGCTTGAAGTTTCAGGAACTCACCCTCACCGTCACCACGGAAAACCGCACCGCCGTCCGTCTCTACGAACAGCTTGGCTTTAAAACGCTAAAAACATTCACCGCGGGCGTCTGGCCTCGTTGATCCTCGCTATAGCGAAAATAGTCCGTCCGCATTTTTCCTTTCGTCCGCCACGTGTAGCCCAAAGGTGTAAGCTGGCGTAAGAAACAGAAGACGCGCGTGGAGCTGGCCCGTCCGCTCCCAGGAAAACGCAACGCGAGGTTATATGCCAAAAATTTCGAGCTTGCTTGTAAACGGCGCGAAGCGTCCGGTCGACGCCGATGCACAATCCAGTTTGCTCTCCGTTCTACGCGAACAACTCGATCTCACCGGAACGAAATACGGTTGCGGCGAAGGTCAATGCGGTGCCTGCACCGTTCTTATTGACGGCATCCCGCATCGCTCGTGCCTGACACCAGTGGCAGACGCCGAAGGCAAAGCGATTACCACGATTGAAGGCCTCGCACAGGGCGCCCACCTTCACCCGTTGCAGGAAGCTTTCCTCGCGGAAGAAGCGATGCAATGCGCGTACTGCACCTCGGGAATGATTATGTCCGGGGTGGGATTGTTGCGAACGGATCCGAACCCAACCGAAACAAAAATCAAAGAAGCGCTCGACGGAAACATCTGCCGCTGCGGCACGCATCCTCGCATCGTCGCCGCCGTGCAGCGCGCGGCCCGCTTGATGAAAGGAGGAGCACAATGAACGAGCGCGCAAATATTGCTCTCGCGATTGAACCGGAGCGCTACGAGTTGCGCGAAGCTCGCGCATACGTCTTCGATCTTACCCGGCGCGACCTGTTCAAATTTCTTGGCGCTGGCGCGCTGATTCTTTGCGCAAGCTCCAGGACGACAGCGCTGCAAGAATCAGGCAGAGGCCCGCGTCGCATGGACGACATGCCGAAGGACATCGGCGCCTGGCTGCACATCGGAGAAGACGGAAGAGTCACCGTGTTCACCGGCAAAGTCGAAGTCGGCCAGAACATTCGCACTTCCCTTTCGCAAGCCGTCGCAGAAGAGCTTCGTGTTCCAACGTCGCAAATCAAACTTGTTATGGGAGACACGTTGCTGACCCCTTATGACATGGGCACGTTCGGCAGCCGCACGACCCCAACGATGAATCTGCAGCTTCGCAAAGCCGCCGCGGCTGCGTGCGACATGCTCAAGGACGTCGCAGCACAGACGTGGAACGTCCCACGCAACAATTTGGTCGCGGCCGATGGCAAAATCTCCGACCACGTCTCAAAGAACTCCGCCACCTACGGCGACCTGCTCAAAAACCGCGAACTCGCTCAATTGATTCCAGACCAGGACCCGCTTCTTCCCGCGACAGAATGGAAAGTCGCCGGCAAACCACTCTCGAAAATCGACGGCCGCGATTTCGTTACCGGCGCTCACAAATATCCGTCCGACCAGAAGCGCCCGGGAATGCTGTACGGCAAAGTCGTGCGCCCGTCAAAGTTCGAAGCAAAGGTCGCATCGGTGGACGCATCGGCGGCCGAGAAACTGCCGGGCGTCGTTGTGGTGCGCGATGGCAACTTCATCGGCGTTGCTGCGCCCAGCGAAGAACTCGCCACGCGCGCCGCAGCCGCTATCAAGTCGGAATGGAACGCCGCGCCCCAGCCGTCCAGCAAGAACTTGCTCGCGTATTTGCGAAACAATCCCGAAGACCAGGAGTCTTCCAACACAGCACCAAAAGCGTCATCGCCCTCGAATGCCGTCTCCGCGACTTACGACGTCGCCTACATCGCTCACGCTCCACTCGAACCTCGCGCCGCGCTCGCAGAATGGAGTGGTGAAATGTTGACGGTTTGGACCGGCACGCAGCGGCCCTTCGGCGTTCGCGAAGAACTCGCCGCAGCGTTTCACATCCCTCAGGAAAGTGTGCATGTCTTGATGCCAGACACCGGCTCCGGCTACGGCGGCAAGCACACCGGCGAAACCGCCATCGAAGCCGCGCGTCTTGCTCGCGCCGCGAAGAAGCCCGTCAAAGTCGTCTGGACGCGCAAAGAGGAATTTACTTGGGCTTATTTCCGCCCAGCCGGTGTGATAGACATTCGCGCGGCGGTAGATTCGAACGGCCACCTCGAATATTGGGAGTTCACCAATTTCAATTCCGGCGGCTCAGGTCTAAACACACCGTACAACGCCGAAGTCCGCAACGAACATTTTCAGCCAACAAAGTATCCGCTGCGTCAGGGCTCCTATCGCGGACTCGCGGCCACCGCAAATCATTTCGCGCGCGAATCGTTCATGGACGAACTCGCTCATCAGGCAAAACTCGATCCGCTGGAATTTCGCCTCAAGAATCTCAAGGATGATCGTCTGCGCGCCGTCTTCGAAGCTGCCGCGAAAAAATTCGGCTGGCCTCCCGCGAAGAAATCTCCCGGCCAGGGATTCGGTATGGCCGGCGGCGTGGAAAAAGGCGGCTACGTTGCAACCTGCGCCGAGGTTGCCGTGGATCGCGCCACCGGCGCCGTGCGCGTCGCCCGCCTCCTCAGCGCCTTCGAATGTGGCGCCATCGTCAATCCCGACGGCCTGCGCAATCAGGTCGAAGGTTCGAATATCATGGGTCTCGGCGGCGCGCTCTTCGAAGCCATCGACTTCGAAGACGGCCGCATCCTCAACGCCGCCTTCTCGAAATATCGCGTTCCGCGCTTCAAAGACGTCCCAGCAATTGAAACTGTCCTTCTCGACCGCCAGGATCTTCCTTCCGCAGGCGCCGGCGAAACACCCATCGTCGGCATCGCTGCAGCCGTCGGCAACGCCATCTTCGACGCCACCGGCATCCGCCTGCGTTCCTTGCCAATGGTCCCGAACGGCTTAAAGACTTCCTAGCTGCCCGTGAGTTCCTACTTGCGGCTGGCGATCCTGGCCGCTTCGAATTCATCGCCTTTGTGCCATTCCACTAACGCCGGCTGATTCGCGGCCTTCATACCAAGTTCGAATCCGAAGCGTGTCATTTTCTCAAGGCCATCAAAATTCCAGTCGTCATGAAACTCGTCCGAAACTTGATGGTAGTGGTGTTCGTTGTAGTCCTTCGCCTGCGCCTCGCCCCAAGCCGTATCGTGTCCTTTGAACTTCATCCCTTCGCTGATCGAAAACGCCGGAATTCCTACACGCGACAAACTAAAATGATCCGACCTGTAATAATGCCCCGCCCCCGGCTTCGCGTCCGGCATAATGGTCAACTTATATTCTTTCGCTGCGGCTTCCACCGCCGGATAAAACGTTGTCCGCTCCGCCCCGCTCATTTCCACTTCTTCCGGCTCACCCAGCGGCGCCAACGCATCGTAATTCAGATCCAGTGAAATCTTGCTCGCCGGAACCGATGGATGTTTTCCAAAATATTCCGACCCAAGCAGCCCCTGCTCCTCTGCCGTCACTGCCGCAAACAAAATGGACCGATTCGGCGCCGGTGATTTTGCCCACACGCGCGCCAGTTCGAGCAAAATCCCGCTGCCCGTGGCATTGTCCACTGCGCCGTTATAAATCGGATCGCCCTTCAACGATGGATCGATTCCAAAATGATCGTAGTGCGCGGTGTACAAAACCGCTTCGTCCTTCAATTTCGCGTCCGACCCTTCCAACTTCGCCACGACATTTCGCGAAACAAACGGCCGCAGCTCGCTCGCCAGATGCGCCTTCAAGCGCACCGGCAACTCCACCGGCTTTAACTCTCTCGTCTGCGCCTTCTTGTACAACTCATCCAAATTCAATCCCGCCATCCCGACCAGCTTCTTCGCCACATCCAACTGAATCCACGACGCCGCTTCCAGCTTCGGCGTTCTATCCCGCCGCAAATACGACCGTTCCGTCCCCCACGAATTCCGCACCACGTCCCACCCGTAACTCGCCAAATCCGTCCGGTGAATAATCAGCGTCGCCACCGCGCCACGTCGCGCCGTCTCTTCGTACTTGTATGTCCACCGCCCGTAATACGTCAGCGCCTTGCCCTTGAAAAACTTCTCATCCGTCGATTCTGGCTCATTCACAAACACCAGCGCCACTTTTCCCTTCAAATCCACGCCCTTATAGTCGTCCCATTGATACTCCGGCGCGGCAATCCCAAATCCCACGAACACAATCGGCGCATCAATTTCGGTTTTTTCTTCCTGCGCCTCGTTGTTCGCCACAATTTCGTCCGCATACTTCAGTGGAATCTCCGCGCCATTCGCCGGCGCAAGCGCAAACGTACTCTCCGCTCGCGTTTTCACGCCAACCATCGGCACTTCCTGAAAAAAAGTTCCCTTGTCTCCCCCGGGCTTCAGTCCAAACGATTCCAACTGTTTTGCAATCCACTCCGCCGCCGCGTCGCCGCCTTTTTGCCCCGTCCCGCGTCCTTCAAACTCATCTCCGGCCAATTTCTTCACATACTCGCGAATCTTCACCGCTTCAACCTTGGGCTTCTTTTCGGCAAACGCGCCCAACGCCACGCAAACCGCCGCAGCCACCACGACGGATGGAATCGCCATTTTGATTTTCATGATCAGTCCCCGTTCGAGTATTTGGTCGATTATTTCTTCGCCTTGTCTTTCAACAATCCCTTCAATTCCGACATAAACTCCGCGACGTCCTTAAAATCCATATAAACGCTCGCAAATCGCACGTACGCCACCTTATCCAGCTTCTTCAACCCGCGCATGATCATCTCGCCGATCTCCGTCGTCGTCAGTTCGCGCTCCGTCGCTTCGTGCACAACGCTTTCAATCTCATCCACAATCGCTTCCAGCTTCGGCGTCGCCACGGGCCGCTTTTCGCACGCCTTCAAAAGTCCCTGCAAAATTTTTTGCCGTTCGAATCGCTCGCGTCGTCCGTCCTTCTTGATCACCATGTACGGAATCTCATCGATCCGTTCGTACGTCGTGAAGCGCCGCTCGCATTTCAAACATTCGCGCCGCCGGCGGATCGTGTCTCCCGTCCGCCCTTCTCGCGAATCAATCACTTTGTCATCGGTATGCCCGCAAAATGGACACTTCATGCGTCTCCTCCGCGGCGTTCCTGGGTTACGCCGCGCGCGGCTTCTTCTGCCAATTCTTCTTTTTCGTGCTCCGCCAACTCGCGCAATTGCCCGAACGAAAATCCTTCATGAATCAACAACGGAACGCCCGCAAAGCTGCACGACGCAAACGTCACCAGCCAGAGCACCAGCGCAGCCGCTACAGCAGCCTCTTTTTCTACTCCAAACACCTGCGTATATGCAAAGATGGCCAGCGCCTGCGCGCCGCCGCCCACCGTGGGTAATTGCAGAATCGATCCCACCAACGTAATCGCCAGCAGCAGCAAACAATCGCCAACCGTCAGCAGCGATAGCCTCCCGCCAAATCCGTGCGACACGAACAAATAAACCAGCGCCACAAAATACCAGTGAATCACCGACAAAAATACCGACTCGATCAAATCGCGCCACGTTCGAATCGTCTGAATTCCACGCACAAATCCCAAAACAATTTTCGCTACACTCGCGCGCCAGCCATGCGCCGTCACCCATCCTTTCAGCCGGCGCTCCACCATCCCGCCGCCGTGCAAGCGCAAATAAGCCAGAAACGCGATCGTGCCGACCACTCCCGCGGCCAGCAGCACGCCCGCCGTCCTTGCTCCCTTTGCAATCACGCTGGCCGGCCCATCCGCATGTTCCTGCGCCGCGTACAGAAGCAGTCCCAGCGCTGCAATCACTGCGCTGCTCGCAAAATCAAACAGCCGCTCCAGCACATAAATTCCAAACGTATCCGCCACCGGGATTTTCGCTTTCCGCGAAATCAGCAGCGGCCGCACTGGCTCTCCCGCCCTCCCCAAGACGAACACCGCCGCAAACCCCGCCAGCGTCATCCGGTAAATGGACCAAAACTCCGCCTCGCCTAAATTTCGCTGGAAAATCTGCCAACGCAACGCGCGCAGCGCAAAGCACAAATAAATCAGCGCGATACCAAGCAGAATGTAAAGTGGATTGGCGCTTCGAATCGCGGCCCAAAGCTTCCCGCCGCTGAAATCTCCCAAATGTAACGCACCCCGGGAGCGATACAGGACGTAACCTAGAAGCACCAGCGCCGCCGCGCCGACCAGTAACTTCTTCTTCTCCGTCCGCATGAGCCTCTGAGCCTACTGGCCACGCGGCGCAGCGTCAAGCCGCAACAAATTCCTACTCAGATAATTTCCAGCAACGCTGCAAGCCGTTCTCGCACCGCTCGCAGCACAGCCGCCTGAACCTTCCCTGCTTTCATCGCGCGCCGCTGCCGCCAATCCAAGTTTTTTACTCGATCCGACAAAACCACGCCGCCAATTTTCCCGCCGGATGGCAGCGCCACTTCAAACGGATACCCTTTCGCGTGGCTCGTGATCGGACAAACGATCGCCAAGCTCGTTTTCGCATTGTAGGCCCGCGGGGAAAGCACCAGCGCAGGTCTTCTCCCCGCCTGTTCTCGCCCCGCTTGCAGAGTAAAGTCCAGCCACACCAAATCTCCCGCTTCCGGCAAATATTCCTGCGCGCTTACCATACTTCATTCCCGCGCGGTTCATCCCAATCCACTTCGGCGTGCACGTTCTCCAGATTAATCCCGTCCACCAATTCCTTCAGCGTCAATTTCTTCTCCGGTTTTTGCAATTTCACCGCACCGGAATCTTCCACTTCCAGTTCAATCGTGTCTCCCGCCTTCCATTTCGCTGCGCTGGCCACGTGCTTCGGGATCCGCACTGCCAGACTATTGCCCCATCGCGAAAGTTGCGTCTTCATAGAATCCCTTCCCCGATCGGATATACAAAGTATATACTCACCCGCCTGCGCTCTCAACCCCTCCCTGTCGCCAACTAATTGTTATGACAGGGCTTGTGTCCCTACCCCCTCCCCCGGTAAGATGCCCCCCATTCGGTCGGTCCCGGCGCTAACAGCGACTGGGGAACTTTTCGGCTGCAGTTTTCGTTCCATACTCTGACAGGCCGAGAGACCTTTAGGATTCGAGGCTAATGAAGCGTTGGAGCAGGACGTCCAACTGGTCCAGCAATGCCTCCAGGGAGATGGCTCGGCCTGGGAGGAACTTGTGCGTCAGCACA
>DATLVG010000072.1:0-7354 GCA_035577625.1 Candidatus Dormiibacterota bacterium | reverse complement strand
TCCCGGCGGGCGTGCCTGTGTCCGGATTGCGTGCACTTTGCAGAGAAATCCACTGCTGCGGGATGACATCCTTCTGCGATTGAGAAGAAGGGAAAACGGCCGCGCCGGTTATGGGAAATTGATTTGCCGACTCGCGAATCTGCACGCGCAAGTAGCGTGCATTGTTTTCCGAATAGTGGACGATCTGGTTTCCCTCAAGACCTTCCTTCCGGAAGCGGGAAATTGGCGCGCGCATTTTGACGATTCGCCACGTGCGAGCGTCGTCGCTTGCGTCCACTTCCACCCAAAGAATGAAATCGGTTTCGGGTGTGTCCAGTCGGAGCGAGTTGTGGAAGCGCGGATACGGACCGAGGTCGAGGACGAGTTGCGTGTATTTTTCCGGAACGAAGCTGTTTTCGCGGATGGTGGCTTGCCAGGATTCCGTTTTCGATACGCCGACCGTCGTTCGAACGACGTATGGAGTTTCCGCGCCGGTTTCGTCGAGGATGCGCAAGTCCGCTAGATAAGTGGATGAGTGCGACAAGATATCGGGACCGACGGGAAAGTAATTGAGCGCTCCGGGGTGGGCGGCGGCAATTTCGCGCGAGTAACGCCATTTGTTCCAGCCATCGGGGAGGGAAGCGGCGATCGCACTCGCCGCCGTCAACGTGGCGAGCAATGTGAATAGCGCTGTTCGCCGTTTGCGCGATGAATTCACGTGTGACGACCTTTCGCAGCCCTTCGTGTGTAGAGGAAGGAGACGATCATCAGCACGGAGCCGAGGACGAGGAAGGAGAGAATGCGGTAGGCGCGATCGAGCGAGGCAAGGTCGAAAAGAAAAACTTTGAATACGACGAGGCCAAAGAGTGCGAGCGCTTGCCAACGGAGGAGCGCGGATTTTTGTTGGACGCCGACGAGAATCAAAATGGTGGCGTAAACCGTCCAGAGTACGGAGAGCGAGAGGTGACGCGCGAGGTCGGCGTCGATTCCGGTCACGGTCTTTCCGAAGTAATCCCAAAATTCCAGGGAAAGAGCGATGAGCGCAAAGACGTTGATCAGGATGGAAAAAACACCGAGTTCGTTCTTTTCCTGCTCGCCGGTTTCATCCAATTGATCGCGCGCAGACCAAAGCGCGACGCCAAAGCAGAGGATAACCAGCAGATACGCAGCAAAGCGCTGGTTGAAGAGGAACGTACCGGCGGGCGGCGGAAAGAGGAGCACGCGGATCGCAGCGATCGCGAGCAGCAAATAGCCGAACTGACGGAGGAAGCCACTGGCGGCGCGAAATCCGGACCAGATGAGGACGGCACCTTCGACGGCGAAGCAGAAGGTGATCCATTTTCCGTTGAGCCGGATAGGAATCGCCATCGTGGCGAACGTCAGTCCCATTCCTGCGTAGAGATATCGCGCGAGCGAACTGACTTTTTCTGTTGCGTCCGGCACTACGCGTGCGACGGCGATATGTCCAGCGGCCAGCGCGAGAATCAGCAAGGTGAAGGGCCAGCGGTCGTCGGGCCAGAATAGCGCGTAGAGCGCACCGACGTAGGCGAACGCGTTGACGGTAGTCACGAGAATGTCGATCTCACTCATCGTGCCCTCTTTCATGGCGCGAAGAGCGGGCAAGGCGGCGAAAAGCAAAAAGAAAAGCGTTGCGAATAAGACCGTGCGTTCGAGCGGATGGCTTGCAGAGCGGTGATAAAACTCGGTGTACCAGCCCCAATAATAAATCACGGTTGCGATAAAAGAGATCGGCGCGAGCGAATACCAATCTTTGCGCTCGCCCATGACGAGCATGCCCACGCCATGAATCAAGAGATAAGTGAAAAGTACGACCTGCTGGTCTTTGCCTGTGCTTACGAGAATAGGAGTGAGGTAACCGCCGATGAGGCACAGAACAGCGATGCGCTGCGAATCGCGGCCAAGCGCGATGGCGGCCATTGCGGAGGTAATCAAAATCATGCCGAAGAAGCCAACGTCGCGCGAATAAAGCGTGTAGTAGCTGCAGCCAGCCCAGACTGAAACAAAAAGTGTTGCTTCGCCCAGGGCAACGATACCTTCCGAAAAATACGAATAGCCGCGGCCGAGCAGCCAGCTGCTCCAGGGCATCATCGCGGCGCCGAGCAGAATTCCGATCATCACGCGGCCGGACGGGCCAATCCAATTGTTGTCAAACGCGAGCTTCAAGAAATACGAGATCGCGACGAGCAACGCCACGATTCCTATACGGTTGAACCAGCGGCCCGCGATGACTGTTTCTAGATCGGCCGAATCGGAGTCGCGTGGAAGCGACGTGTGCAGCGGCGGGGGCGCAAAGCCCGTCAAAGACGGCGGGGATGCTGGCGCCGGTCCGCCTGGCTTCGGCGGTGGTGTTGTCGGCGCTGCAGGTGGCGGAGGAGGCGTAGGGATCGTCCTTTGTGGCTGAGGCGACACGACCGGCTTAGGCTCAGCTGGCGGGCCAGACGTCGGCGGGGGTGCTGCTACACCAAATTTCTCCAGTTTTGCGAGGCGCTGTTCGAGGGCGTAGATCCGGCCGGTGAGTTCCTGTGGATTTTGCCGGCGCAGCGTCTCGTCCAAACGGCGCATTCCGACAAAAGCAATGATGCCTAGGATCGGCCCCACTAAAAGAAGCAGGACCAGGAAGATGATAAGGGGTGCTTCCATGAACTGGGCGTCTGGCAGGGATTAAACCATAGCCACTTACCGGATACAACAGGGCCGACCGTGGTCAAATGGGTAAGGAAAGATGACGTCCGAAAAGTGAAAAAAGACTGTACCTAGGGACAGGTTTTGCACAGCCGGGACAGCAAAGAAAGTGCGAATCAAAATGAGACGCGCCGTTAGTCAGCAAGTTGCTTATTTTCAATAACGTAAGCGAGATAATTTTTCACAGGGCAGGTACTAGGCGACTCGTTTATGGCCCAAAATGTGCCCACTGTACTATCGCATTTGGTTCGGGACCCCTGTCTAATGGGACAGGTAAGACGACTGGAACTTAGGACAGTCGGGAGCATCTAACGAAGTGGGAATAGACGTATAGAAACGAGAGAGGGTAGGGAGTCACTACCCAAGAGTTGCGAAAGGGACGATTGCAATGGACCGGGGCGAATTGAGGGACGGAATGAAGACACAAGACCAAGGGCGGAAGTGGATGTGGGGATTGTTGGGGGCGATCGCGCTTTTCCAGATGTACTTTGTACGGGAACTGTTGGCGGCGTTCGCGCTGTTTGCAGTGGTGTTCGCGGTGATCGCGACTTTCGCCGTAGGAATTTATGTCGCTCAGAAGAGCTGGGAACTGGCGGTGGCCCGCGTTGCGGAGAGCAATCATCCGGCAGTGCATTTGGCCCGCCGGAGCGTGAACACGGTGGAAAGCTTTGCGCGCCGCGGAGTGATGGCTGCCGGTGAATTGGCGCGCCGTCCGCTGCAGCGGCCCGCTTCGAGCAATCCGCTCAGCAAGGCAGCGTAAGAGTTTCTGGCTTAGGCCGGAGCACACTGGGAGAGAGTTCCTCCTGCCTCCTTCAGGAGAGAGCTTGAATCCTTGAGAAGTGATCGAAAGAAAAAGGCCAACCGTCCTGAGAGAGCGGTTGGCCTTCTTCTTTTGCTATCGAAATTTCCCGTGCGGCGAGCCTACATGGAACGCAACGCCGCCGCGACTGGCACGCCCGCTGCGCGAATCGCAGGCAGCAAGCCTCCAACCACGCCCATGACTAACGCGAAGGCGACTCCCCGCACCAGCAAATCCGGCGTAATGGTGAACGCGAATGCCACGTGGGAAAACGTCTGCAAGTTCATTGCGCCGGTGGTAATGCCGTTCACTGGAAGCACGGCGAGACATCCAAGCACTCCGCCGACAAACGAAATCAGCAACGCCTCGATCATAAATGAAAAAACCACCGCTACTCCGGAGAAACCGAGAGCGCGCATCGTGCCGATCTCCCGGCCACGTTCGGCCACCGCGGAATACATCGTATTGAGCGCTCCGAACACAGCGCCAATGGCCATCACCGCAGCCACCAGCCCGCCCAGAATCGTGATGAGAGAAGTGAGGCGGCCGGATTGTTTGGTGTAGTAATCGATCTCGCGCGTGACGTCAACGTTCAGGCGCGGGTCTTTGGTTAACGCGTCGCGCACTTGCTGCAGCGAATTTGGCGAGTCGAGATGCACGGTCACGGATTGAAAAAAGTTTTCACCGCGGCCATAGGCCGGTCCGAGGAGTTTTGCGTCGGCCCAGACCTCTGAGTCAAATGAGGTGCCGCCCGCATCGAATATGCCGACCACTTTCCATTTTACTGTGCCGAGAGGGATGACGTTGCCGATGGTCAGGCCGGCATAGCTCTTGGTAGCGTTTTTTCCGACGACAACTTCGGCGAGTCCCGGCGTGAACATTCTTCCTTCTGCGATTTTGATGCGTCGGCGGATTTCGAGGACGTTTTTCGAAACGCCGCGAATCTGTACGTTAGCGTCCGTGCCGGTCGAAATCAGGGGAATCGGCGCGACAATGACGATTTCCGGAGTAACCAGCGGTCCTTCCGAGCCGCGGGCGATCCCCGGTGCGTCTTGCGCGATTTTCACAGCGTCGAGAGAAACGCCGCCAGTCAGTTCGGAAGTTGCGCCCGCGCGCATGATGATGGCATTGTCGTCGGAGCCGGAGGAGACAAGGGTCGCTTTAAAGCCGCGCGCGAGTGAGAGCATCGCGACGAATACGCCAACAGTGCCTGCAATGCCAAGAACTGCGACGATGGCCGAAGTCCAGCGAGCAGTCACACTGCGAAAGTTGTAGACCAGAGGTATCGCCATCTTAGACTCTCCTCAGCGCGTCCACCACGCGCAGACGTAGTGCGCCGATGCCGGGCAACAGGCCGCTAGCTCCGCCAACCAAAAGTGCGAAGAGGAGTCCCGTGCCGAGTATCGGCACAGACAGCAACAGGGAGGGCAGAAGACCACGCAACGCGGTTCCGACAACGGGAATAACCAGCATCGCCAGACCGAGGCCTAACAAACCGCCGAATAGCGCAATAACGAGGGATTCAGCCAGCACAAAGAACATCACGGCGCGGCCGGAGAAGCCGATGGCCTTCAAGACGGCGAGTTCACCGGTTCGTTCGCGCACGGAAATCGCCATGGTATTTCCGGTGACGAGGAGTAGTGTAAAAAAGACCACGCTGCCGATGGCCAGGATTAGGAATTCGATATTTCCGAGCTGCTTTGCAAATCCGGCCTGGAAAGCGGATTCAGTTTCCGTCTTGGTTTCATTGGATGAGTTCGCGAATTGAGTATCAATAGTCTTTGCAACACGCACTGAATCGTCGGGGCTGTCCAGCTTGATTACATACCAGCCCGCGGTGCTCTTCATCACGGAAGGAACGTTCTCATCGAAATACTTCCACTGAAGCCAAAATTGGGTTTCGTCGCCGCCCTCTTTCTGGCTTGTGTAGATGCCGTCGAGGTTGAATTCCCAGGTCTTGGTGGTGCCATAAAGGGCATTCTTGATCGGGATCCGGTCGCCCACTTTCCAACCAAAACGCTTTGCGAGCGTCGCGCCTGCGACTGCACCCTGCTGATCCTTTACGAAATTGCTCCACTGATCGTCGGGTACAACAAATTCGGTCATCACCTTACGTTGGTTTTCCACGTCAATGACAAATTGCGGAAAGAAATTTCTTTCGTCCTGATATACGCCGCCGAACCAATGATTGTGAGTTACCGCTTTGACGCCCGGGATCGCGCGGATTTTGTCGTCGTAGGAAAGCGGCAGAACGTTGATGAGCCCGATACGATTAATGGTTACGAGGCGGTCGGCGCCTGCGAGCTCCGTTCCCCGGCTGAATGCGCTCTTGACGACACCAAGAAGGGTGAAGAGAAACAGCGCCACCGCGAACGAGCCGATCGTCAAAATCAGGCGGACCTTTTTGCGAGTGAGATTAGCCCAAATCAAACGGCTGAATTTCATGCGACACCTCCTGCCATTGCCGTTTCGCGATTTGCAGATCCTTCCACAAGCACACCCTTCTCAAGATGGAGCGTCGTGTGTGCGCGTGCGGCGACGACTGGGTCGTGCGTAACCATCAGCACGGTTTTTCCGTGTTTGGCGACGAGCTCTTCGACTAGCGCCATAATTTCGGTCGCGCTTTTGCGGTCGAGGTCTCCGGTCGGCTCGTCGCAGAGAAGAAACGTTGGGTCGGACACGATAGCGCGAGCGATGGTTACGCGCTGCTCCTGCCCGCCGGAAAGCTGGCGCGGGAAGTGGTGCATACGGTCGGCGAGGCCGACGACGCTTAGCGCGGTTTCAACGTGCTTGCGCCGCTCGGACGACGAGAGCTTCGTCAGCAACAGCGGCAGCTCTACGTTTTGAAATGCCGTCAGAACGGGAATCAGGTTGTACATCTGAAAGATGAATCCGACGTGGCGCGCGCGCCATTGCGTCAGCTTGCTCGCAGACATGTGCGTGATTTCGTCGCCGTCGACGGAAATGGTGCCAGAAGTCGGGACGTCCAGCCCCCCCATCAAATTGAGCAGCGTCGTCTTGCCCGAACCGCTGGGGCCCATGAACGCGACGAAGTCGCCCTTCTCGACGTCCAGATTCAAGCCCTGCAGCACTTGAATGCTTTCGCCGCCGCGCTTGTAGGTTTTATTCAGGCCCCGCACCTGAATCAAACTGTTCGAACCACCTTTACCGTCCACACGAATCATCGTTTGCTCCTAAGGTTGTTTAATTTCCACGCCTTGACCGTCTTTCAAACCCTCCGGACCCTTCACGACGAGCGAGTCGCCGGGATTCACGCCCGCGAGCACGTCCACGTCCGTTCCACGTTCCGTGCCGAGCGTCACGCCACGGCGCTCCACGGCCTCGTTTTTCACCAGCAGCACGTATTGGCTGTTGCCTTCTTTGCGCACCGCGGTTAGCGGAATGATGGCTTTCGCCGTGGTGGCGTTTGGATCTTTTCTCTTCGGCGCTTCGTCTTCCAGGAACGCTACTTTCACGCCCATGTCCGGCAAAATTTTGTCGTCCAGCTTGTCAAACGAGATGCGCACTTTCACCGTGGCTTTTTGTCGGTCCGCGCTGGGGATTACGGTGCGCACGTGCGCCAAGTATTTATCCTTGTCGTCGGGATACGCGTCTAGCTTCGCTTCGACTTTCTGATGCTCTTTCACCTTGGCAATGTATGCCTCGTTGACGTCCACTTCAATTTCGTTGGACTTCATGTCCACGATCGTCGCGATGCCGGTGCGCGTGAAGCCGCCGCCCGCGGAAATGGGTGACACCATTTCACCAATCTGCGCGTCTTTCGAAACGATCCGGCCCGCGAACGGTGCCCGAATCGTGCAGTTGTCCACCGCCTGTTGCGCTTCGGCGATACGCGCTTCCGCTCCCAGGACT
>DATLVG010000071.1:0-10015 GCA_035577625.1 Candidatus Dormiibacterota bacterium | reverse complement strand
GCCGTCGCTTCCGGCTTCTCGCAAAGCTCCGTCGGCTCCGCCGCGTACACCATCAATCTCCCGCAAGCCGCAGTGCCCACATTTTCGCCCGCAGGCGGAACCTACGCCTCCGCGCAATCCGTCACCCTCAGCGACACCACCGCTGGCGCCGCCATCTACTACACGACCGACGGTTCAACACCGACAACCACCTCGGCCGTTTATTCGACGCCCATCTCGGTCTCTTCCAACACAACTATCAAGGCCATCGCAACCGCTTCTGGCTTCTCGCAAAGCGCTGTTGGAACTGCGGCTTACACCATCAATTTGACTCAAGCCGCCACACCCGCGTTTTCGCCGGCGGCTGGCACCTATATTTCAACGCAATCCGTCACCCTCAGCGACACCACCTCTGGCGCGACCATCTACTACACAACTAACGGTTCCACACCCACAACCGGTTCCACCGTTTACACCGCGCCAATCTCCGTCTCCTCTTCGCAGACCATCAACGCCATCGCCGTCGCTTCCGGCTTCTCGCAAAGCTCCGTCGGCTCCGCCGCGTACACCATCAATCTCCCGCAAGCCGCAGTGCCCACATTTTCGCCCGCAGGCGGAACCTACGCCTCCGCGCAATCCGTCACCCTCGGCGACACCACTGCTGGCGCGACCATCTACTACACAACCAACGGTTCCACACCCACAACCGGTTCCACCGTTTACACCGCACCAATTTCTGTCTCAGCTTCGCAAACCATCAACGCCATCGCCGTCGCTTCCGGCTTGTCGCAAAGCTCCGTCGGCTCCGCTTCCTACACCATCGGATCTTCCACCGCGTCCTTCAGCTTCAGCACGGGTTTCGCCGGCGCGCCTCTCGCCATTCGCGGCAACGCCAAGCTCAACGGAACGGCTCTCGAAATCAACGATGGATTAGCCGGCGAAGCGAGCGCCGTTTGGTACGGCCAGCCTCTCAGCATCGCCAATTTCATCTCGGACTTCAACTTCCAGATGACTCCGGCAAGCACCACGTCCGCCGACGGTATGGCCTTCGTCATTCAAAATTCCAGTATCACGGCGCTCGGCCCCTCCGGCGGAGGTCTCGGCTACGGCGGCACAACGGGCGGAATTCCCAACAGCGTCGCCGTTAAATTCGATCTCTTCAGTAATTCCGGCGAAGGTCCGGACTCAACCGGTCTTTACACTAACGGCGCGGCGCCAACCGTTCCGGCCACCGACCTCAGCTCCTCCGGCATCGATCTTCACAGTGGCCACATCTTTAACGTGCACATGAGCTACGACGGCACCAATCTCTCCATGTCCATCACCGACGCCACAACCAACGCCGTCTTCACCACGTCCTGGCCTATCAACATCCCCGCCACTGTCGGCGCCTCCACCGCCTACGTCGGATTCACCGGCGGCACCGGTGGCAGCGCCATCACCACCAACGTCAACTCCTGGTCTTTCTCCAGCGCGCTTGCCAAAATGCCTGCGACTTACGCAACTTCCAACTTGCCCAACGTCTCTTCCGGTCCAGGCGTCGGCGGATTCGGATTCTCTGGCTTCCCCGATGGCACCGGCATTCTCTTCAGCTCCGGAAAAGTTGGCGACAATCTCGCTTTCACTCTCAACGTTCCCACCGCCGGAACCTACGACGTCAAAGTCTCCATGAAGACCACTACGTCTCGCGGCATCATGCAGTTGAGCGTCAATGGCACCAACGTCGGATCTCCCGCCGACACCTATTCGAATACCACCGGCTCCTACGCCGTCTTCGATTTAGGTCTCGTTACCATCGCCACGCCCGGCGCGCAAACCTTCAAATTCACCGTCACCGGCAAAAACTCCGCCAGCTCCGGCTACATCCTTTGCTTCGACGACATCACCCTCACACCACAATAAATCTCCGCAACCAACCCGCGACTCTTCGCAAAAAAAAGATGGCCGCAAGCGCGACCATCTTTTTTGGCTCTGTGTGCCAATCGGACGGACCCGGTTCATTGCGGTACATCTCCTGAAGAGCGGCCAGTTTTGGCCTCGACACGACTCGGCAAGGCATTGAAAAAGCTTGCGTTAGATATTCCGGCGCGCCTTCGATTGGCCGCGATCGTGCGCTTGTCCTCTCCAGCATGGACTCGACCCTCAAGCTATCCGAGCGGACAAGACCCGAAGGCATTCAACCGCTGCGCATTCTGGTCGTGGACGATTCGGCGATTTCCCGCAAGCTCGCGGAATATGCGTTCGAAGGAAAACCGTATGACCTTTTCTTCGCCGAGGATGGAAGCCGTGCCCTGCAACTGATCAGCGAGCACAATCCGGATATCGTCATCACGGACTGGTTGATGCCGGACATTTCTGGCGTTGACCTGTGCCGGCTGATTCGCCAGAAGCTCCAGCGCAAAGACGTCTACCTCATGCTGCTAACGAGCAACTCCGGCCAGGGGGACGTAGCAAAAGGCATGGCATCGGGAGCCGATAGCTACCTCACAAAACCGCTGCAATCAGACAAGCTTTTCGCCGAGATTCACATGGCCCGCGCCGTCATCAGAGCCCGCCGCAACGGCAACCCCCACGCCATGCCAATACCCCGTCTTAGTACTTGATTCGCTTTCAAGGCGTCTCGTCTTCGGTCGCTAGCTCTTGGTGCCAATACTTCGCGTATCGCCTTTGTGTTCACAACCATACAGACGTTCATCTGTCCTGTGACTATTCTGATGCAATGCAATGTTCTCCACAAAAAGATAAGTCCGCACAATCCAAATACACGACGCCGCACACACCGGCGCGCTTGAATGCGAACGCCAGCCCGTCCGCTACCCGGCTTCGCTTGTTCGTGCTCGTCTTCTGCGCGTTAGCCGTGGCTGCTTGCGCCGGACCGGCAGCCAACACTCCTCCGCCGCCGCCCCCGCCGGGCCAGAACGTGCGTTTCGGCCACGTCTTCGTTGTCGTCGAGGAAAACGCCAATTACGCCGACATTATCGCTAGTCCCTCGATGCCGTACTTGAACGGCCTGGTCAGTCAATACGGTCTCGCGACAAGCTATTTCGCTAACGCGCATCCCTCCCAACCGGACTATTTTGAACTCACCGCCGGCCAGACATTCGCCCCACTCTCTCTGACCGACTCCCTCACGCCGCACACCTTTCCCATCGACTCGGACAACGTCGTTCGCGATCTTCTCGTTGCCGGCAAAACATGGAAATCGTACGCTGAAAATCTTCCTTCTGTCGGTTACGCCGGAGACGACGTGGGACAATATTCTGTCCGCCACAACCCGCTCGCCTATTTCACCGATGTGCAGAACGATGCAGTCCAGGTGCAAAATCTCGTGCCCTTCACACAGCTCGCCGCTGACGTCGCGAATGCCCATCTCCCCGACTATTCTTTTCTTGTTCCGAATGTTTGCAATGACGCGCACGATTGTCCGCTCGGCACCGCTGACGCCTGGCTCAAATCCAACATCGATCCGCTCATCAACAGCACGCAGTTTCAGAAGGATGGTTTGCTCGTTATCGTCTTCGATGAAGCGGGCGATCTCGACCTCACTTCCGGCGGTGGTCACGTGGTCGCTGTCGTGGTTAGCCCTTTTTCCAAACGCGCATACAAATCGATCGCCTTCTACCAGCACCAAAGCGTTCTCCGCCTCATGCTCGAAGGCCTCGGCGTAACAAAGCGCCCCGGCGACGCCGCAACAGCTCCTGCTATGTGGGAATTCTTCAACGCACCGTAAACCGCCAGACGAATGGCCGACAGACTTGTCCCCGCTGGGGTTGACGTGAGGCGCGTATATCATTCGGGCAAGAACCGTCAGGGGAAGCGGACGTGCGATTGGGTGCCGCGCCCTTCGGGTTTAAGGGTGCGGGTTTTGAATTGGTTGGCCAGACCACCGGGCAAATAGGCCCAAGTATCGCAAGTGTTCGCATAAACAGTCGGTTCACTTAACCCGGGGGCCAGCGAAAACTTCTTCCGCCGAGCAAGTGCATGTGCAGATGAAAAACAGTTTGGCCCGCGCCTGCACCGGTGTTCACGACCGTTCGATAGCCCGGCTCCAGCTTCCGCTCGCGTGCCAGGTCCGCCGCGACGAGAGACATTTTCCCCAGCACAGCTTGATCGTCCGGTGACGCCTCATGCAGCGACGCGAAATGTTTTCTGGGACAGATCAAGATGTGCGTCGGCGCCTGCGGGCTGATGTCCGCAAACGCGAACACATCCGCGTCTTCGAATAGAATCTTCGCGGGAATCTGCTTCGCCGCAATTTTGCAAAACAAACAATCCGCGCTCATGGCGTGGTCTCTCCGGAATTCGATTCATCCAGCCGCAGGATCATCGGTTTGAATCCTTCTTTCTCGCGGAGTTCGTCGCCCAATCGCTGCGCATCGCGTTCGCCGGAAACCCGTCCCACGCGCACGCGATAAAAACTTCCTTCGTCCAGCTTCACGTCCTGAATCACAATCGGCGAATAGCTCACGCTCAATCGCTCTTTCAATCGTTCCGCGTTTCCGCGATCTTTGAAGGCCCCGACCTGCACCGTAAAATATCCCGACATCGGATCCGGCCCCGAAAGCACTTCAATTCGCACCGGCACAACTCCGGGACCGATCGATTCAATCTCCTGTGCCGCCGCCCGCGACAAATCGATAATCCGGTTGTCCACAAACGGCCCGCGATCCGTAATCCGCACCATCGTCGTCTTTCCATTGTTCAAATTCGTCACGCGCACCATTGAATCGAATGGCAGCGTCCGGTGCGCCGCCGTCAATTTATTCATGTCGTAGATTTCCCCGTTCGACGCTTTTCTTCCGTGAAACGGCTCGCCATACCACGACGCATTTCCCTCTTCGGTATAAATCGGCGCTGCGTTGTCTGCCGGCCTGCTTCGCTTCGGCGCGGCTATAGTTGCCTTGGGTTGTGCTTCGGATGACGGCGAGCGCTTCGCTTCTTCTTCTGTCGTTTCAGGAGTGGAAACCGGCGCAGTGGGGCGGCCGCTCACAATTGGTTTTCTTCCTGCGCATCCCGTCGCTACTACCACGAAGGCCATGCACGCCATGGACAAAATTAACTTGTCGGTAGAAAACTTCGCGCAAAACCCGGGTACGCGCGCAAAATTCAAACGGAAACCTTCGTTGAATCGTTTTGCCGCGTCGCGCGCCGCTTCTCCAGCCATCCCGCGGCTTCCGTCAATTTCTCCGAAACTTCGCGAAGGAATATCGCGGTGCGCTTTTCCGTTTCCGGCGCAACTTCTTCCTCGACGAATCTTCGCAATCGCTGCAGCCCCGCGTCCAGATCCCGCCGGATTTCGTCAAATTTGTCCATAATTCTCCGCGCGCGCTGGCTCGGCGCCCATTTTCTGTATTATAGGAACGCACGTCGCACCACGCAAGGAAGTAGTGCACCACTCTGAAATTTAGTAGCCGGGACGCACGAAGTTTGCGTTCACCTGGATCCACTCGCCGCAAGGAGGCTCGTTGACACTTCCCTATCGCTGGCAAACGCGCCTTGAGCGCTGGAAAAATTCCCTGCGCGGAATCTTCGGCGGCGATCAAGCGCCTCGCCCCAAACTTTGCCCCGCCTGCAACGCTCTTGTCGGCATCAGCGCCACGCGCTGCCACGAATGCGGCACCAGCCTTCGCTTTTCTCTCGCGGCGATCACCAAGAAACTCCCCGTCGTATCAAACCTGGAATCGCCTGTTTCGACTGTCATGCTTGGCCTCAACTTTTTCCTCTTCGCGATTCAGTTGATGTTCACAATTCAGGCCGGCGCGGCGGGTGGCTTCGGGATTCTCTGGCACTTGGATGGAATTTCTTCCTATCGTCTCGGCGCGGTCTTTGGCCCGGCGGTTCTGCTCGACCATCAGTTTTGGCGTCTGATCACCGCAATGTTCTTGCACGGCGGATTGATTCACATCGGCTTCAACATGATGACGCTGATGCAGTTCGGTCCTGCCGTCGAGGAATTGTACGGCTCCCCTCGCTTCCTTTTTCTGTACGCCGTTACCGGCGCCGTGGGAAATCTATTCAGTTCGCTCGCGGGCCATTTTTCTCTTGGCGCCAGCGGCGCTTTGCTTGGCATCATCGGCGCGGTTCTCGCGGTTACGACGAAACGTGGCGGCGCGTATATGCGTGATTTACGGACGCGCTTGATTAGCTCGCTCGTGTTTTTGTTCGCCCTCGGAATTTTCGGCGGCATCGGGATCGACAACTGGGCACACGGCGGCGGACTCGCCGCGGGCTTTTTAATCGGCAAACTTTTTGCCGATCGCGCTCCGATGAACAACGCGGAAAAGCGGCGGGCGCAAATTCTCGGCTGGCTTGCCGGCGTCGCGATTGTCGCAAGCTTCGTTCTGATGCTTTTGCATTTTCGTGATCCGGTCAGTTAGCTGCTGAGTTTTCTGGCCGTGGCAAAGCAGTAGTGGAAGCCGGAAAAAACGGTGAACGCGGTCACCGTGTAAATCAAAACGCGATTCACTTCGGCCCAGTGCTCGTAGGGATATGCCGCGGCGTGCACGACCGCAAAAACGAAAACAATCTGAAAAAACGTTGTGAATTTTCCGTAGAGACTCGGAGGAAACGGCCGGTAACCGGAAATTAAAATAATTACGGCTGCGACTACCAGCAAAAGAATGTCGCGGCTCAAAACCATGATCGTCAGCCACCACGCCACTTTTTTCGCCATCGCCAGCACGACGAATGAAGACGACAGCAATAATTTGTCGGCGATCGGATCGAGATAAGCTCCCAGCGCGGATTTCTGATTCAGTTTTCGCGCGAGAACTCCGTCGATTCCATCGCTCAGTCCCGCGATGACCAAAATCAAGAGCCCCCATCTGTACTGGTCGTACGAAATGAGGATTAGGAAGATCGGAATGAAGCCGAGCCGGAGAAACGTGATTTGATTGGGTACCGTCCAGATGCGACCTTGCATTGGTTGAGAGAATATCCCAGTTGCGCCTTTCAGGCGAACTGCGCGAGGTAGTCCGCGAGCGAGCGGCCGGCCTTCCTTGCAAATATTTCAGACATGGATGGAATCGAGCCGCTCGGTTCATCGAGCGAGATGCGCTCGACGCGATTCATCGGAAAAAACATTGTAGGCAAGCCGGTGCGTTCGCCGTGCGGATCGTTGATCTGATTTAAGAAATGGTCGAACGAATTCAGATCGATGCCGCGAAGCGTTACGCCGGAAGGATTGATGCTGAGCAGTTCGCCCCAGATTTTTTCTTTCGGCGTATGCAGGCTGATGACGATGATCGAGTGTGGGTCCATATTTGCCTTGTCTTAGATCGAAAAACCTATTTCGCTTTCTCGTACGCTTGATTCAGCCACCAGAGCGCGTCGTTCAAGTCGCGCGCCGAGTTCATCTCGAAGAGCGTCCATTTCATCGCTTTCAACGCAGCGCTCGCGGAAACACGATCGTCGCCATCCGCTTTCTTGAGCAACGCCGGCGGCATCGGATGAATCTTGAACATGAACGAATTGCTGCTGTCGATGCAGCGGGTCACCGGCAACGCGCCGAAGACATTTTTGCCGCGGTAAAAGCAACGCATGCCAAACATCGGCCTTGCAGCCACTTTCGGCCACTTTTCAATTTCCTGCTGCAGCATCGCCGACCATTCCTTCATCTCTTCGGTCGCAAGGGCCATCTTGCGCCGTTTGTGTTCCGGTTTTGCCTTCCTTTTCACGTCAATCAACCCAACATCGGAGCGGGGCCACCGGGCGGCAGAACCAGTTTTGGCTCGGTCAGGGCCTGAATTTGTTCAAGCGTTGCGTCCGGCGCCAATTCCTTCAGCACGATTCCTTCCGGCGTAATGTCCATGACGCCGAGTTCGCTCACGATGTGATCCACCACCGCGAGGCCAGTTAGGGGCAGCGTGCACTCTTTCAGGATTTTCGGTTTTCCGTCTTTCGTGGCATGCTCCATCGCGACGAAAACGCGTTTCGCTCCAGCGACAAGGTCCATCGCGCCGCCCATGCCTTTGAGCATTTTCCCCGGGACGGCCCAGTTTGCGAGAGTTCCCTTTTCGTCGACTTGCAGCGCGCCGAGGACGGTGAGATCGATGTGGCCGCCGCGAATCATGCCAAACGAATCGGCCGAAGAAAAATACGAGCAGCCGGGGATTTCGCTGATCGTTTCTTTCCCCGCGTTGATTAAATCCGGGTCAACTTCCGAATCGAGCGGATAAGGCCCGACGCCCAACATTCCGTTTTCCGATTGCAGAATCACTTCCATGCCCCTCGGTACGTAATTCGCGACGAGCGTCGGAATGCCAATACCCAAATTCACGTAAAAGCCGTCGCGCAATTCCCGCGCGATGCGTTTCACAATCCGTTCCCGTTTTTGTTCGTCGGTCAATGGCATAGACAGGTCCAAATCTTTAATGTGTATCACCCAACTTGTGGATCAAGACAAACAGCGGCAGATATAGAATGAGTATCACCAGTCCGGGCGTAAAAACGGCGGCAAGAAAAATCTCTCCGGTAAGGACAAACTTGCGGCGATTCTCCTGGATAGCGAACTCTTTGCCGATTATAAGCGCGACTAGAATCAAAAAGAATGCGGGAAGCGACCAATAATAGGTCGCAAGCAACAGACGAGTCGGCCACGGCAACTCAACTTGTAGGCCTCTCAACATGTCTGCAAAGATCGGCACGGTACGAATCATAAGGATGGCAGTCAGGGCACATTGGAAGGCGACGTATGCGCTGAGGAGCCAAGAGATTGCGGTTCCAATTCTGTAGCGTTGAAATCGAGACGTCCCCACCGACTGATCTGCTTTCATGACTTCCTCGTGGTGCGGCGCTCGATGCGCTTTTCGTGCTTGGCCTGAAAGATGGCGTTGATGTAGATGCCGGGAGTGTGAACGTTGTCGGGATCGAGCTGACCGAGCTCGACGAACTCTTCGACTTCGGCGACGACATAATCTGCCGCGGTGGCCATCATCGGATTAAAATTTCGCGCGGTTTTCCGGTAGATCAGATTGCCCCAGCGATCGCCTTTCCACGCTTTGATGAACGCAAAATCTCCGCGAATGCCGCGCTCGAGAACGTATTGACGACCGTCAAATTCGCGCGTTTCTTTTCCTTCGGCGACCATGGTGCCGTAACCGGTCGGTGTATAAAAACCGGGAATGCCTGCGCCGCCTGCGCGGATGCGTTCGGCAAAAGTTCCTTGCGGATTGAGTTCGAGCTGCAGTTCACCGCTAGTGACGAGCTGCTCGAAAAGTTTGTTTTCGCCGACGTAGGTCGAAACCATTTTCCTGACCTGGCGTTTTTCAAGCAGCACGCCGATACCGAAGCCGTCGACTCCGGCGTTGTTGGAAACGACGGTAAGATCTCTTGTGCCCTTATGCTGGACGGCGGCGATCAGGTTTTCCGGAATGCCGCACAGCCCGAAGCCGCCCATGAGGATGGTCATGCCGTCTTTGAGATTGGCGATGGCGGCGTCGGGCGAAGAGAT
Organism: Candidatus Dormiibacterota bacterium; assembly: GCA_035577625.1. Taxonomy (GTDB): domain Bacteria; phylum Acidobacteriota; class Terriglobia; order Acidiferrales; family UBA7541; genus Acidiferrum. Next base: position 585 of record DATLVG010000071.1, on the reverse strand, counting down.
GCGCTTATCCATGGAAAAGGGCTCCGAAAGGCGACTGGGCGAGTGTACCGCAGTCGGAAGGTGGGCAGGAAGAAGGGTGGAATTCCCAGAGTGGGAACAATCAGGATACACCCCGGATGTTTTGGGTAAAGAGTGCGCAAGCGATTGAAAAGAAGCGAGGCGTACGCCCATCCCGTGGTCGTTTGTATGTGTCAAACGAAAGGAGTTGCGGCGGAGGTATTTGCGGGAGGGAAAGATTGGTGGCAACAGCTCAACGCGAGATCGTGGTTGAAGAAAGATACGGCGATGCTGTGCAGCGAGCAGCTGCGAACAACACGACGTTGACGGGAAACCCATATAAGACGCTAGAACGAAAAACGATTCGGAACAATTGAGCAGAGTGACTGATTTGGTTCAGCTGTCCGTTGGGCAAATCACTGGACCAAGCCAACGCGCCGCAATAAGTCCTGGAAGCGCGGATCGCTGCGCAGTGGATCGAAGGCCGGTTCAACCTTGATCGTGGTCATAAAATTGGAGTGTTCGGAGAATACTTTCTCCAGGTCGGCCAAAGCCTCCTCTTTATCACCCATGCCGACATGCGCCCAA
>DATLVG010000070.1:0-9063 GCA_035577625.1 Candidatus Dormiibacterota bacterium | reverse complement strand
GTGGAATGCTGGAAGCGGGGATTGGCCGCGCTCACAATATCGCGCTGTCTACGCTCCCAAATTTTACGTTGCCGGGAGATGTGGCCGCGAGCAAGAGATATTGGGCCGAAGACATTATTGAACCGGAAGTGATAGTCTCGCCGCGCGGCACGATTGCGGTGCCGAATGCGCCAGGCATTGGTTTTACGCCGCGTGTGGATCGGATTGAGGCGCTGACTGTGCGGAGAGAAATACTCGGCTAGTGGAATTGGCGGCGGCGTTTCATGGGAGGGATGGTCTTGGCTGGGATTCCTGTACGGAGCGGTGGTGCAGCGGCGAGGATAGCCGTGATTTCGGGCGATGGAATCGGAAAAGAAGTTACGCCCGAGGCCGTCAAAGTGATTCGCGCGGCAGTAATGTCGGCGCGACGACAAATTGAGTTTGTCGAATTTGATTGGGGCGCCGATAGGTATTTACGCGATGGCGTGTCGTTGCCGCCGGGCGCCGTTGAAATGCTGCGGGATGAATTCGACGCAATTCTTTTTGGCGCGCTGGGCGACCCCCGAGTGCCGACCAACCAACACGCGGCGGATATTTTGCTCGGCTTGCGATTTAGGTTGGACCTTTATGTCAATGCCCGACCCGTGGAACTCTTTCATGAACGGCTTACACCGTTGCGGGGGCGCTCTGAAGCGGATGTGAAATTCATGGTCTTCCGGGAAAACACGGAAGGTCTCTACGTCGGCGTAGGCGGATTCTTTAAGAAAGGCACTGCGGATGAAATCGCGGTGCAAGAGGATGTCAATTCGCGCAAAGGCGTGGAGCGTATTATCCGCCATGCGTTTGAGTACGCGCGGCAACGGGGACTCAAGCGCGTTTGCATGAGCGACAAATCCAACGCGATGACCTTCGCGCACGACCTGTGGCAGAGGGTGTTCAAGGAAGTTCGCCAGGAGTACGCCGACATTGAATCCCGCCACCTTTATATCGACACCCTGGCGATGGAGGTTGTCCGAGACCCGAGGCAGTTCGACGTGATCGTGACATGCAATCTGTTTGGGGACATCATCAGCGACCTGGGTGCGCAACTGGCAGGCGGGTTGGGTTTGGCGCCTTCGGGGAATATCCATCCGGGAAGGACTTCGCTTTTTGAGCCCGTGCACGGCTCGGCGCCGACCATTGCTGGCAAGGGAATCGCGAATCCGTTGGGCTCCGTTCTGACTTCGGCGATGATGCTGGAGTTTTTGGGTTGGCGCGCGGAGGCCGACAAACTTAGGACTGCAACGCGAGACGCTTTGCGCGAGAACTTTGTTACCCCAGACCTCGGCGGGCAGAAAAAAACTACGGAAGTTGGGGATTGGCTCGCGGCGCGCGTAAGCTGAACTCTTTCGTATAGCCTCAAGTATTACTTCACATCGTAATTTCGCTGAGTCTTTACTGCGGCTGCGCTACGTTTTTCGTCGCACGGCCGCTGTGATCAGTAGTCCAGTCAGAAATCCGCCGATATGCGCCCACCAAGCTACGCCTCCCGTCGCGGCGGAGCCGAACGAACTAACCCCGGCTGCAAATTGAAGCAGGAACCAATAGCCAAGAATCACGAACGCGGGAAGGGGTACCAGAAAAATCAAGATCAGGGTTAGGATGCGATTCGTTGGGTAGAGAAGAATGTACGCGCCAAGCACGCCGGAAATCGCACCGCTCGCCCCGACGGCGGGGACGCTATTGGTTAAGTTGAAAGCAATATGCGTTAGCCCTGACGCCAGGCCGCAGAAAATGTAAAAGAGGAAATAGCCGAAATGGCCGAAGAACTCCTCGACGTTGTCGCCAAATATCCAGAGGAAGAGCATGTTGCCGAGAAGGTGGGCTGGGCCGCTATGAAGGAACATGCTGGTGAAGAGCGGAATTACTGCGGCTTCGAGATTACCGTGGCCGGCCAGTGCGTGCACGAACCGCGAAGGCACCGTGCCATATGTTGTGGCTAGCGCTGCTTGGGCTCTGTGGGGAAGCGTGAGTTCGTAAATGAAGATGAGTGCGTTCGCAGCCACGAGGGCGTAATTGATGTAAGGCGTGATGCGGGTCGGATTTTCGTCCCTGAGCGGAATAAGCATATTTAAAAAGCGGCCTTTGGCAGGGTAGCGAAAAAGAGAAGGGATGCAAGCGGATTTGCGTGTCCGATAACTTCTATTCATGAAGGGGGGCGGTTAACAGAATCCATGTTCGGGTCAGATTTGAAGAATTTGGCGCGATTCTTTTGAGGAATCGTGAGAAATGTTCCGCAGAACGTCGCGCAAGGATTGCGAAGTGCGCGTGCGTGTGATAAAAATTCGAGTTCGCATTTGCGCGTTGTTTGTGCTCATTAGCGTGTGAATGGCGAGCCAGAGTCGGCACGCCGACAGTTCATGCCCGCCCGGGAAACAGAAGCCATCATTCTGAAGACCTTCCCGCTGGGCGAAGCAGATCGCCTGGTCAGTTTCTTCGGTCGCACGTCTGGCCGCATTCGTGGCGTGGCTGGCGGGGCTCGGCGGCTGAAGAACCGCTACGGATCGTCGCTGGAACTGCTCTCGCATGTGAAGATTTGGTATGTCGAGAAAGAGACGCGAGATCTTGTGAGGATTCAGCAGTGTGAACTGCTCGAGTCTTTCCATAAAGCACAGGCGGACTATGCGCTTAGTACTGGCCTGGCAGTCGTTAGCGAAATTGCCGAACGGGTCTTGCCGGAGCAAGAAGTGGCCGAGCCGATGTTCCGGCTGCTTCTGCTGACCGCGAGAGAGATCGAGCGGCGCGGGGAGTGGACTCTGCCTCTGGCGTACTTCGCCTACTGGACGCTGAAGCTCGGTGGATGGCTCCCGCCGATGGATCGCTGCATCGTCTGCGGCAAAAAGTTCGGTAATGCGGCGGCGTATCAATCGGCGTTGTTCGACGGGCTGCATTGCGATAGTTGCCGCAGGTCCGGTATGAGGCCAATCAACCTGCCGGGCAGGGAATTCGCCGGGCGGTTCAGCCGCAAGCTGGAAGAGATTTCTGTGCGCGCAGAGGAGCAATCTTCGTTGCGCGAGTTTCGGGACACGATGCTGAACTGGATTGAATTACATACTGAGCGAAAATTGTTTTCACGCGAAATGTTGGAGACGAATTGAAAGCTAAAGTAAAACTTGAGAAAAAGCCACAAGGCCTGACCTTCCAGGATTTGATTTTGACGCTCTCGCATTTCTGGGTGAAGCAGGGATGCGTCCTGCAACAACCGTACGACACGGAAGTGGGTGCCGGCACGATGCACCCGGAAACATTTTTGCGGGTGCTGGGGCCGGGCGCGTACCGCGTCGCGTATGTGCAGCCGAGTCGTCGGCCCGCCGACGGTCGCTATGGCGAGAACCCAAACCGGTTGTATAAGCACTCCCAGTTTCAAGTAATTCTCAAGCCGTCGCCTGCGGACGTGCAGGACGTTTATCTGAAGAGTCTCGCGGCGATTGGCTTGAATCTGAAAGAGCACGACATTCGTTTCGAGGAAGACAACTGGGAATCTCCGACGCTCGGTGCGTGGGGGATTGGCTGGCAGGTTCTTCTGGACGGGCTCGAGATTACCCAGTTCACCTATTTTCAGCAGAGCGGGGGAGTTGACCTGGATCCAATCTCCGTCGAGTTGACATACGGGCTTGAGCGCATCTGCGCCTTCCTTCAAGGTGTGGAGAGTGTTTACGACCTGCGATGGTCTGCCGACAAGTCGTATGGCGATATACGATTGGACGAGGAGCGGCAGTTTTCCGACTACAGCTTCGATCGAAGCGATGCGAAGGCAATTCGTTCCGAGTTTGACTTGCACGAGAAGCAGGCGAAGGAATTGTTGGATGGATGGCCGAAGGCGCAGGAAAAGGACCGTGTGCGCTATCCGCTGCTCGCTGCGTATGACCACTGCTTGAAGTGCTCGCACCTGTTTAACCTGATGGACGCGAGAGGGGTTATCTCGACGACGGAACGAGCGACGCTGATGGCACGCGTGCGCGCTGTGGCTTGCCGGACAGCCCAAGCGTATCTAGAGCAAATCGGTGGCGCTAGAGAATCCGTGGTGCGCGCATGAAGGCCCTGGAAAAAAAGTTGAGCAAGAAGCCCGAACAGCGTCGCGCTGAATTGCTGCTCGAGATCGGCTGTGAAGAGATTCCGGCGGGGATGCTGCCGCGGGCTGAAGAAGACCTGCGAACCGGAATTGAGAAGTTGCTTACTGCTGAGAATTTGGCCGACGACGTCACGGTGGAATCGTTTGCCGGGCCGAGGCGACTGACGGCGTGGGTGCGGGGAGTCCGAACCAAACAGGCGGATGTGGTAAGCGAGGTCACCGGGCCACCGAAGTCTGTTGCGTATGATGCTGTCGGCGCGCCGACACGTGCAGCCGTCAGCTTCGCTGAGAAGCAAGGCATCGGACTGCACGACGTTTATTTTATCCAGACGCCAAAGGGCGAGTACCTTGCCGCGAAGCAGGTTCGCCGGGGGCGTACTGCCGAACAGATTCTCTGCGAGATTTTGCCGCACGTGATCCATGACCTCTACTGGCCAAAGACGATGACCTGGACCGGACTTAGCGGAGCGCGCTTCATTCGGCCGGTGCGATGGCTCGTCGGGATCTTCGACGGCAAGCCCCTGAAATTTTCCTTTGCGGGATTGATCGGCGGCACAGAGACCTCAGGTCATCGGTTCCTTGGTGCGGCGAAGATTCGAGTCAAGGACTTCGCCGACTACGAAAGGAAGTTGCGCTCGAACGGCGTGATGGTTCGGGCAGCAGCGCGCAAGGAGAAAGTAGAGAAGGAGCTTGTCGCGCTAGCCAGGAAAGGAAGCTACAAAGTTCACGAAGACGCCGAGCTCTTGAAGCTCGTGAGCTACCTGAACGAATACCCGACCGTCATCGAGGGAAAGTTCGACTCGGTGTTTCTGTCCTTGCCCGACGAGATCTTGATTACCGTCATGCGCGGGCATCAGAAATATTTTGCGGTGGAGAAGCGCGGTGGGGAACTGGCGCCAAATTTTCTGGCCGTGATCAACCTGGACAAAGATCCGAAGGGGCTGACTCGGATTGGTCACGAAAAGGTGCTGCGAGCTCGTTTCGCCGATGCGCGGTTCTTCTGGGAGTCCGACCAGAAATGTCGACTCGCCGACTATTTGCCGAAGCTGGAACGAGTTACCTACGAATCGCGGCTCGGCAGTTATCGCGACAAGGTCGAACGAGTGCGCGCGATTGCTCGCTGGCTCTCGGAGCAGTGGTTCAACCTCGGTCTGCCGCAGGCCCATGTAGCGGAAGCCGATCGTGCCGCCGAACTCGCAAAGTGCGATCTCGCGACCGAGATGGTTCGCGAGTTCACCGAACTGCAGGGAATCGTCGGCGGGCTTTACGCCAAGGCGCAGGGCGAACCACAGGAGATTGCCGACGCCGTTTACGATCATTACCGGCCCGTTGGGCTGGACGATCCAGTGCCGCGCAACTTAACGGGCTGCGCGGTTGCGATCGCTGACAAGCTCGATTCCGTGGTCGGTTGTTTCGCAGTGGGCGTGGTGCCGAGCGGATCGAGCGATCCCTTCGCCTTGCGCCGCGCCGCGCTAGGCATTGTCAAGATCGTCCTGGAGAAGAAGCTGCCGCTTTCATTGGCCTTGGCTGTCAGTCAAGGGCTGAAGATTCTGCTAACGCATGCGCCGAAAAGATCCGTCGCCGCTGAGCAAGAAGCGCAGATACTAGAGTTCTTGCGCGACCGCGCTCGCTATGTATTCCGCGAGAAGGACGGCTTCACCTACGACGAGGTGAACGCAGTCTTTCGCGCGGGTGCCGACGACCTAGTCGATGCGCGAAAACGACTCGACGCACTGCGCGCGATTCGCAAAACGAAAAATTTTGAACCGCTGACCGTGTCGTTCAAACGAATCCGCAAGATCCTGGAGAAAGCCGGCAAGCAAGCCGAAGGCGTGCACGTCCAGACCGATTTGTTCGAGGGCGACGCCGAGCGAACTCTGTTCGCCGCCATGCGCAAGGCTGCTCCGAAAGTCGAAGACCAGAAACGAGCGGGGCATTACAAAGAGGCGCTGGAAGTAATCGCGGCGATGCGGCCCGACGTGGATAAATTCTTTGAGCAGGTGATGGTCATGGCCGAGAACGAAGCGGTGAAACGCAACCGACTGGCGCTGCTAGGCGAATTGCTTCGAGAGTTCTCCACGATAGCGGATTTTTCTGAACTAGGCGGCGAAAGCAAGAACTAGCAAACATGAAGTTTTACTTTAACAACGAAGTTCTGGAATTTTTTGACGCAAGTCGGCACGCCGACGTTTCGCTGTATAGAGTTCAAGTTTTTCTTGATCCGAAAAACAGTTTTACGCAACACACTCCAAAACGCATGAGAGGCATACAGTGACGAAATGGGTCTATTCATTCGGTAAAGGTAAGGCAGAAGGCGAGGGATCTTGGCGCGCTCTGCTCGGAGGCAAAGGCGCAGGCCTTGCCGAAATGAGCCGCATCGGCCTTCCCGTTCCCCCAGGCTTCACCATTACCACGGAAGTCTGCACCTACTACTATGGAAACAAGAAGTCCTACCCGAAAGTTCTCGACTCACAGGTGAAGGCGGCGGTCGCCGGCGTCGAAAAAATCATGGGCACAAAGTTCGGCGACAAAACCAGGATGCCGATGCTCGTATCTGTGCGCTCGGGTGCGCGAGATTCCATGCCAGGCATGATGGATACCATCCTCAACCTTGGCCTCAACGACGAAACTGTCGTCACCCTGGCTCGCGCCACAAAGAACGAACGCTTTGCGTGGGACTGTTATCGCCGCTTCATCCAAATGTACGGCGACGTTGTTATGGGCGTTCAGAAGCGCGCCGACGAAGACCACGAACCATTCGAAGTTGTGATTCACGCGCTCAAGCACGAACGCTATCACGCCGACATTGACGATCCGAAACTTACGGTCGCCGATCTTCAGGAACTAGTCATCCGTTTTAAGAAACTCATCAAGGAACGCGCGGGGGCAGAATTCCCGCAGGATATCTGGAAGCAACTTTGGGGAGCCATCGGCGCCGTGTTCGGTTCCTGGATGAACGACCGCGCAATTGTCTATCGCCGCAAGTACAACATTCCTTCCGAGTGGGGCACAGCCGTCAATGTGCAAGCGATGGTTTATGGCAACACTGGCGACAAGTCGGGATCGGGCGTTGCCTTCACGCGCGACCCGGCTACGGGTGAAAAAGTTTTTTATGGAGAATTCCTGATCAACGCGCAGGGCGAAGACGTTGTCGCCGGCGTGCGCACTCCCGAACCAGTCGCCAATCTCAAGAACTACATGCCGGGCGCTTTCAAGGAACTGGAAGGCATTCGTGCAAAGCTCGAGAAACACTTTAAGGATGTGCAGGATTTCGAGTTCACCATTCAAGAGAACAAAGTGTTCATGTTGCAGACGCGCAACGGCAAACGCACGGGCCTCGCTGCCGTTCGCTTCGCTGTGGACATGGAAAAAGAGAAACTCATCGACTGGAAAACCGCGATCCGCCGTGTACCTGCCGACCAACTGGATCAGGTTCTTGCTCCAGTGTTCGACCGCAAGGCCGTCGCTGCCGCGAGAACGATCGCAAAGGGCTTGCCTGCAGGGCCTGGCGCCGCAACGGGGCGCATGTACATGAACGCCGATCGCGCGGTTCAAGCCGCCGAACGCGGAGAGAAGGTGCTGTTGGTCCGCAACGAAACCTCGCCCGAAGATTTGCGCGGCATGATCGCAGCGGAAGGCATCCTCACGGCAAAGGGAGGCGTGAGTTCACACGCTGCTTTGGTAGCTCGTCAGATGGGCAAAGTTTGCGTCTGCGGTGCCGCCGCGTTGCAAATCGACTATGCCGCCAAAACGATGAGCGTGGATGGGACGACCTACAAAGAAGGCGACTATCTTTCCATCAACGGAACTGCCGGTGAAGTGTATGCCGGTCAAATTCCAACGGCCGCCTCGGAAATTGTTCAAGTGCTCATCGAAAAGTCGCTCGACGCCGGCAAGAGCCCGACTTATCAAAACTTCAAGAAACTCATGGACTGGTGCGCCAAGGCCACTCGCATGAGTGTGCGTACCAACGCCGACACTCCCGAACAAACTGCGCACGCGGTCGCGTTTGGTGCCAGCGGCATCGGTCTTTGCCGGACGGAACACATGTTCTTTGAAGGCAACCGCATCGATTCAATGCGCGAGATGATTCTTGCCGACACGAAGGAGCACCGCCAGCAAGCCCTCGCGAAAATCCTCCCGTATCAGCGCGAAGACTTCATCGGCATGTTCAAGGAGCTTGCCGGGCGTCCGGCTACGATCCGTTTCCTTGACCCGCCCCTGCATGAATTTCTTCCACACGAAGGGGCGGAACAGGGCGATCTCGCAAAGAAAATGGGCGTGCCCGCGGAAAAGATCAAGAAGAGAGTTCAAGAGTTACATGAATTCAATCCCATGCTTGGTTTCCGCGGCTGCCGTCTTGGAATTGTCTATTCGGAAATTTCCGAAATGCAATCCCGCGCCGTGTTCGAAGCAGCTGCGGAAGTGCAGAAGTCGGGAGTTAAAGTTCATCCTGAAATCATGATTCCTCTCGTCGGCTTTAAGAAGGAACTCGACCTCCAGGTCGAGGTCGTCCACCGCGTTGCCGCCGACGTCATGAAAGAGAAGAAGGTCAAGCTGGACTATCTCGTGGGCACCATGATCGAAGTGCCACGCGGCGCCCTCACGGCCGACGAGATTGCTCAATCGGCCGAATTCTTCAGCTTCGGAACCAATGACCTCACACAGACCACGCTGGGTATGAGCCGTGATGATTCCGGTTCCTTCCTTGGTCCCTATCAGGAACTCGAAATCGTCAAGAAGAACCCGTTTGCAACCGTTGATCAGTCCGGCGTTGGCCAGTTGATGGAAATGGCCGTCGCCAAGGGACGAAAGACTCGACCAGAGATCAAGCTCGGTATCTGCGGCGAACATGGCGGAGATCCCGACAGCGTGAAGTTTTGCCACCGCATTGGCCTCACCTACGTGAGTTGTTCACCGTTCCGTGTGCCAGTCGCGCGTCTTGCTGCGGCACAAGCGATGGTGGAAGAGGA
>DATLVG010000069.1:0-38057 GCA_035577625.1 Candidatus Dormiibacterota bacterium | reverse complement strand
GTGATGGCAATGGTGGCGGCGTGCGCGATGCAGCCGGGAGTTTATTTCGCGATTAATTCGCCGGCCGGAGTGGTCGGGGCCACGCCGGATGCTGTGGCGGCGACGATTTCCGGCTGGGGCTATCATCTCGATCCGCAGACGATGAGCAACATGGCGCACGCGGTGGGCGAGCAGACGCTTTTCAATCGAGCGGGCGGAGCGCCATCTTTGGCGGTGGGCATGGCGCAGATTTTTTCCAGTACGATCGGTGGCGAGCGATTGATGAGTATCTGGTATCACTTCGCGATCATGTTCGAGGCGCTTTTTATTTTGACGGTGCTGGATGCCGGGACGCGCGTGGGGCGATTCATGGTGCAGGAGATGGGCGGGCGCGTGTGGAAGCCGTTCGGGCAAACGAGTTGGATGCCAAGCGTGGTGATTTCAAGCGCGTTCGTGGTGGGCGCGTGGGGGTATTTTCTGTATCAAGGGGTGATCGATCCGTTTGGCGGGATTAATTCGCTGTGGCCGCTGTTTGGAATTGCGAATCAGTTGCTGGCGGCGGTAGCTTTGGTCGTGGCGACGACAATTCTGCTGAAGATGGGGCGGCTCAAGTGGATTTGGGTGACGCTAGCGCCGACGGTATGGCTGATCACGATCACGATGACGGCCAGTTGGCAGAAGATTTTCAGCGGGAATGCGCGGATTGGATTTCTCTCCGGAGCAAATGCATGGGCGGCGCAGATTGCGGCGGGAAAAATTCCCGCGGCGAGGCTTACGGAGATTCAACGGACAATATTTAATTTGCGGCTGGACGCGGTCGTGACGGCGGTGTTGGCGACGATGATCCTGGTTTTGGTATTGGAGGCGATTCTGCGGTGGACAGCGATTCTTACCAAGCGGAGCGAAGCGGTGCTGCACGAGACGCCGTATGTGGCGACGCAGTGGGTTGCGGGCGCGGAGGGCGACTAATGAAGAACGCGTTCTGGAGTTTTCAGCATGGGTTGCGGCGGATTTTGGAGCGAATCCGAGAATGGTGCGGAGACGCTTCCTACGAACGGTATGAACGCGCGATGGCGAGGAAGCGCGAACCGATGGTGTTGAGCCCGCAACAATTTTACGTGCAGCAGCTTGAACGGAAGTATTCGCGCCCGAACCGCTGTTGCTAACATCCTATCCGGCGAAGCTCTTGTTTTGCGCCTTGGGCAGGCATAGAATCCGGTAACTCTCCCGGTGGGCCCCAAGCAACGACAGTCCAAAGGAGGTCGAATGCGCAGAGTTCTTAGCCTGGTGGTATTAGTATGTTTGGTTGCAGCGACGACGCTGATTTCTTCAGGGAAACAGCAGGACAAGAAGAGCGGCAAACCGGATTTCGAGATGACCGCTTCGTACATTGAAGCGTGCAGTTGCGACATGTTCTGCCCCTGCTACTTCAACACGCACTCGACAAACCATATGAACATGGGCGACCAGCACAAGGACGAACATTATTGCCGCGCCAATCTTGTGCTCAAGGTAGACAAAGGCTATTACAAGGCAACAAAGCTGGATGGCGCCAAGGTCTGGATCGGGAGTGATTTGGGCAGCGATTGGAGCACCGGCAAGGATTCCTGGCTCGTAGCGAATTTTGACCCAAGCGACAGCAAGGAGCAGCAGGCAGCGCTTCTTGACATTCTCACGCAGCTCTATTCGGCGATTCCCTTTCAGAAAAAGGCCGTGACCAATACCGCGTTTTCATGGGACGTGGACACCAAGACCGGCATTGCGCACGCAAAAATGAGCGATGGCACGGGCGAGGTGCTACTCGAACGCGTCAAGGGCGATAGTTCCACTCGGGAAATCGTGATGCAAAACTTGAAATACTGGAGCGCACAGTCCAACGATGGGTTCCGGATGTGGAAGAGCAAGCACGAAGCGTTCGAGGGCGACGGCCACAAGTTTTCTTATGATGGGACGAATGGATTTTTGATCACCATCCATTTCTCGGGCAATGCGAAGGTCGCTGCCTCCGGAAACTAGGCGAAGATTCACTCCAGACGATAGAACAAAAAGCCGAGGGGAGAGGTCTAGAAGCATGGCTCTTCTCTTATCGCTCAGCAATCAAATTTCGTCTTCTTCGTCAGCGACTTGTTTGAGGATAGTGATCTTGTGGGCGATGCGAAGGCCCTGTGAGCGAACACCGGAAAGAATGGCGCGTCGAATTTCGTCGGGCAGAGTTTCGGGAGCGAAGACGCCAGCTTCTTCACGCGGGAAATACTTCACAAATTGAGCGGCAACGTGAGCGGTGGCAAAGGCCACGGGCGTCGTGAAGCGCCCCTGTTTACGGATTGTATAGAGCGAAGGGAACAGAACGTCCGAGCGGATGGAAAGGTGGACGTCCTCTTTGTCGCTCCGTTTGATGCCGCTGACGATAACTGCAGCGGCGAATCGCGCGTTCTGCAAGATACCTTGTCGAATAAGAGCTGCAATCTTGCGTGGTGACGATGTATCCGGAAAATGGCTTTTGCGCAGTCCGTGCGACTTGGAAAGCTTTCCCTGTTTGTGCCAGCGGCGAAGCCGGTCGATTTCGTTTCCGCCGATTTTGACATCGAGATCAACCATGCGAATGAAGCGCGGCAGAGTGGCGACTTCGTCCTGAGCACACAGGACGACGCGGGCTGTGCCAACAGGATCCAGGAATCGAAATTTTTCAATTTCGGAAAAGCGCTTGGCGAGTTTGAATCTGCCGTCACGATAGATGCGCGGATGTGACACTGCTTCATCGAAAGAGACTTCCGGCGACCATTGCGAGATGGGGTCGTCGCTTTCACTGCTTTCATAGAGACGGATTTGGACGGAGAGGACTTCGTCGAGAAGATCGGCGGCGCGTTTGACGAGAAGGTTGGTGAGGCCGGGAGCGGCGCCGGCGTTGATCACGGCAGAACGGTTTTTTTCCTCGAAGCGTTTTACGTAGCGAAACTGCTCGGATTGAAAAGGGTTACGCGTGAGGTGAGAACTCAAGTCGAGATAATGCGCGCGAAGGCGAAGCGCGGCGCGAAGGATGATTTCGTTGAAAACGGAAGCGCTCGCATTGATGATGAGCTGGCAGCCCTTGGCCGCTTTTACGATGCCTCGAAGATTGCGGGCGTTTACTTCTGCAACGGGAATGGAACTTTTCCGACCCAGAAAGCGTCGAGCGCGAACCGGGTCGCGGTCGCCGCACCAGACGGTGTGCCCCTGGCGCTCCAAAAGTTGTGCAAGGAGAGAGCCGGTGGCTCCCGCTCCCAGAACGAAGATCCGCATGGCGTGGGAAAAACTGTATCACAGGACCCGGCGGGGCTGAGGAGTCGGCCCAGGCGGATTACAATCGGGGTGTCCAAATCGGGCAATCCCAAGCGTCATTGTAGTGGGTACGGGAAATGAACGTCCCATAGACCAATTTAAGGGAGAAACACCATGGAATACCTGTTGATGCTTTATGCGGAAGAAGGCGGTTGGACGAAGATGTCCAAGGCGGAGCAGGAACAAGGAATGGCCGCGTATACGGCTTATACGGAAGCGCTGAAGAAGGCCGGCGTGTGGAAGGGTAGCAACCGGCTACAGCCGATCGCCACTGCGACCACGCTGCGGAATGGAGCGAATGGTAAGCCGCAGGTTCTGGACGGGCCCTTTGCGGACACGAAAGAACAGCTCGGAGGGTACTACCTGATTGACGTTGCCGATCTGGACGCAGCGTTATCCTGGGCGTCGCGGTGCCCGGCGGTGGGACACGGAACCGTCGAGGTGCGACCGATCTGGAGCATCGCACGCAGCGCGGCATCCTAGGCGGCGCTACGGCGACCTTTCTCATGGCGGATGGTGAAAACGTCGAGCTGGCGCGCGGTGCCGCAGAGAGCGCTGCGCGCCGAAGCTACGGAAAGTTGGTGGCGTTTTTGGCGGCGCGCACGCGAGATGTGGCGGCCGCCGAAGATGCACTCTCGGAGGCGTTTGCATCGGCGCTGGGCGATTGGCCGGTGAGCGGATGCCCGGCAAATCCAGAAGGCTGGCTGTTGACAGTGGCGCGAAGAAAATTGATCGATGCGATGCGCGGGCGCCAGCGGCATGAAGTGGCGGCTGAGGAATTGCGAGTCATGGCGGAAGGCGCGGAAATGGCGGAAACGGATACGCGGCTTCCGGACCGGCGGCTGGGTTTGATGTTTGCCTGCGCCCATCCTGCGATTGAGGCAGGCATTCGGTCGCCGCTGATTTTGCAAGTGGTACTGGGTTTGGACGCGAAGGCGATTGCGTCGGCGTTTTTGACTTCACCGGCGGCGATGGGCAAGCGGCTGGTCCGCGCGAAGGAGAAGATCCGCGAGGCGGGAATTCCGTTTGCGATACCGGAACGCGCTGAATTGCCCGTGCGGCTTGACGCGGTGCTTGAGGCGATTTATGCGGCATTTGCAGAGGGATGGAGCGACCCTTCGGCCACGGATATTTCGAGGCGGGATTTATCGGAGGAGACTCTATTTCTGGCGCGTCTTGTCGTGGAACTGCTTCCGGATGAAGCCGAAGCGCTGGGACTCCTGGCGTTGATGCTGCACGCGGATGCGCGGCGGTTTGCGCGACGAACCTCTGCGGGCGAATACGTTCCGCTTAGCAAACAAGATATACAGCTATGGGATGCGGAACTGATCCGCGAAGCAGAAGAGCTGTTGCTACGGGCGAGCGAACTGGGCGTGATGGGACGGTTCCAATTGGAAGGGGCGCTGCAGTCGGCGCATGTGCATCGCCGCCGGACTGGCGCTGGGAACTGGCGCGAGGTCGTGCAACTTTACGATGGGCTGCTGGCGGTCTCGGGATCTCCCGTCGTCGGAATAAACCGGGCCTTGGCGCTGGCGGAAGTGGAGGGGCCGGGCGCGGGGCTTCGCGAGTTGGACGATTTGGCGAAGGACACACGGCTTGGGGAGTATCAGCCGTATTGGGCGGCCCGAGCGGAATTGCTGGCCAGGGCGGGAGATTATCCCGAAGCCAAGCGCTGCTACGAGTTAGCGATTGGACTTGAACGTGAAGAAGCGGTCAGACGCTTCTTGCTGCAGCAGGCCGCCGGCTTACCTGAATGACCCGCGTCGCGTTTGCGATTCCCGACTGTGCGAGCGTAAACTACCTATATTAACTCCGACCCTGGAGCCGGGCGGGAGAGAAATCCCGTGGCTGCCAGGGCGATGCCCGAAGATATTGGGCTGAGGGTTTGGCTGGAAACGGCTGGGCCTCCCGCAGTATGGAAAGGAGTGCCTCATCGAAAATACGTATATTTTCGATGGGCACCCGACTCCACTCTGCGAGTCGGGTTTTTTGTTTTTTGGAGCGAGATGAGCCTGCAAGACAAATTCGGGCGGCAAATTACGGACCTGCGCATTTCAGTGACAGACCGGTGCAACTTCCGCTGCGTGTACTGCCGTTCGGCTGATCCGGAAAATTACCGCGACCATGACCAGATACTTTCATGGAAAGAACTGGAACGGTTGGCAAAAGTTTTCTATGAGCTGGGAATTCGCAAAGTGCGGATGACGGGCGGCGAACCGCTGGTACGTAGCGGCGCGGAAGAGTATGTGAAGTATTTGTCGGACTTGGGATTTGCCGATTTGTCCATGACCACGAACGGGCACCTGCTCGCGGAACGCTGCGAAGGTTTGATGGCGGCTGGGCTGCACCGAATCAATATTTCTCTGGATTCGCTAAACCCGAAAAAATTCGAAAAAATTACGCGGACGAAGTCGTTTAATTCGGTGATGCACGGTATTGATGCGGTACAGAAATCGAAACTGGGGCCAGCGAAAATCAATGCTGTGCTTGTGCGCGGAATCAACGACGACGAAGTGGAAGCGTTCGCCGAGTTTGCGCGGGATCGCGGCGTGATTATGCGATTCATTGAATTTATGCCGCTGGATGCGGACCGGCACTGGTCTCGCGAGAGAGTGGTGGCAGCGGCGGAAGTATTCGAGCGAATCAATGCGCGGTGGCCGCTGGTACAGATTCCACATGAAAAAAGCGAGACAGCGCGGAAGTACCGCTTTGCGGATGGTGCGCCGGGCGAAATCGGACTGATCGCGCCGGTAACGCAGCCTTTTTGCGGGCATTGTTCGCGGATACGGCTCACGGCGGATGGGAAGCTGCGGACCTGCCTGTTCAGTAAAGACGATCACGATTTGCGGACGTATTTGCGCGATGGGGCCTCGGACGAGGAGTTGGAGACGTTCATCAAGTCCGTGGTGAACGAAAAAGAGGAAGGGCATCACATTAACGAGCCTGGATTTGTGCAGCCGAACCGTACCATGGTGTTTATCGGCGGGTAGTGGTAAATCTCACCTAAACCCGACGAATTTCATCTAACATATAGGCAAGAAGGCGCCCTCATTTCCAACGAAAATATGAACAAAATCCTTTCCAATTCGGGCACGACCACACTTATCGGCATCGAGCAGCCAGAAACGCTGCGCGCTCCGGAAATTGAAAAAGGCGTTGGCTGCGATTTTGACAATTATCTGCTGGTGCCGGACAACACGCTGGACGAGCGCATCGCGGCGGCGAAGGCGAAACTCGGAAAAGACGTGGTGATTCTGGGACATCACTACCAGCGCGATGAAGTGGTGAAGTTCGCGGACTTTCGTGGAGATTCGCTGAAGCTTTCGCAGCAGGCAGCGGAAGTGGACGGGCGGTACATCGTGTTCTGCGGTGTGCATTTCATGGCGGAGAGTGCGGACATTTTGCGGCGTGACCAGCAAGTAGTGGTGCTGCCGGATCTGAACGCGGGCTGCTCGATGGCGGATATGGCGGATATCGGGCAAGTGGAAGCGTGCTGGAACGAACTGGGCAGCGTGACGGACACGGGCAAGATTATTCCTGTGACGTACATGAATTCGACGGCGGCGATTAAATCGTTTACTGGCGAGCACGGCGGGTCGGTTTGCACCAGCTCGAACGCAGCGGCGGTGATGAAGTGGGCGTTTGCGCGCGGCGAAAAAGTTTTGTTCTTGCCGGACGAGCATCTTGGACGCAACACGGGCTACCGGATGGGAATTCCGCTGGACGAGATGATTGTCTGGGATCCGTTTCAAGAACTCGGTGGAAATTCAGAAGAGCAGATTCGCGCCGCGAAAGTGATTCTGTGGAAGGGCTACTGCTCGGTGCATCAGCGATTTACGGTGGAGCATGTAACGCGCGTGCGGAGGGAAAATCCGGGCATTCGCGTGATTGTTCATCCGGAGTGCCGGTTTGAAGTGGCACAAGCTGCGGATCATATTGGCTCGACGGAGGGAATCATCAAGGTCATCAAGGCGGCCGAGCCGGGTTCACAGTGGGCGGTGGGCACGGAAATTCACCTGGTGAACCGGCTGACGAAGGAATTGACGGACCGCAGAGTGATGTCGCTCGACCGCAGCGTGTGTGTATGCACGACGATGTTCCGGATTACGCCGGTGCATTTGCTCTGGGCGCTGGAAAACTTGGCGGCGGGAAAAATCGTGAACCGCATCTCTGTGGATGAGAGAACCCGGAAATTTGCGCGCGTTGCGCTCGACCGCATGCTCGCCTTGCGATAGCATCGAACAGGCACGTTTCCCCGCGCTCAAATCGAATACCACGGAAACCTAATGGCCGACGAAGACGACGATCTACCACAGGAAGAAACTCCCGAGCCAAGATTGTTTACGCTGACCGAAGCGGAGCGCACGCGGCGCGAACTTGAGCCCGTGCTGATCGAAGCGATGGACTGCCGAAGGAAGTTGTCCGGGCTGGACACGGAGCTGGCGGCAGTGGCGGCACGGATCATGATGATGGGCGGCGTACTGGTGCCGCACGAAAAATTGTCCTTGGTGAGGAAAGAACACACGCGGCTGGCGCAAAATTTGAAGTCGGCGCTGGACCAAATTCTGGAGACAGGGTGTGTGATAAAAGACTTGGACGTCGGCCTGCTTGATTTCCCATCGGTGATAGACAACGAGGAAGTGTATTTGTGCTGGAAGCTGGGTGAGGA
This sequence comes from Candidatus Dormiibacterota bacterium, assembly GCA_035577625.1. GTDB lineage: Bacteria > Acidobacteriota > Terriglobia > Acidiferrales > UBA7541 > Acidiferrum. The sequence continues at coordinate 30,091 of DATLVG010000069.1, read as the reverse complement.
TCGGATTCGCTATTATCACCGGCAAAATGAGGGCTTCGCGGGTAGAAAGCCGTTGGACCCGCGTGATCTGGGTTCCGGCGACAAAATTCAGTAGAGCTGCTTTCCAGCGGAATGGCTGTACGGCATCGCGAATAAGTATCCGCATCCCCCTGAGGAAAAATGTTGACCGAAAAAACAGAAAACAGATTGAAGGGTTCCGCGAGCCCGTATTTGCGATCGGCGGCGCACCAGCCGATTGACTGGCATGAATGGGGCGAAGAGGCCTTCGCGCTCGCAGAAAAAGAAGACAAGCCGATGCTGCTGGACATCGGCGCAGTGTGGTGCCACTGGTGCCATGTGATTGACCGCGAGAGTTACGAGAACCCGGTCATCGCCAAAATCATCAATGAACATTTTGTCCCGGTGAAAGTGGATCGCGATGAGCGACCGGATGTGGACGCGCGTTATCAATCGGCGATCAGCGCGATTTCGGGACAGGGCGGCTGGCCGCTGACGGGATTTCTGATGCCGGACGGCAAACCGTTTTTTGGCGGGACGTACTATCCGCCGGAGGACCAGTTTGGACGGCCGGGATTCCGGCGGGTGCTGTTGGCCGTGGCGGAATCGTACAAAAACAAGAAGGCGGACTTGGTGCGGGCGGCGGAATCACTGGCCGATTCCGTGGCGCAAGCGGAAGTATTTACCGGAGCGCACGGGAAATTTGACGCGGAAATTGTGGATTCGCAGGTGCGGGCGATTACGCAACTGTTTGACATCAAGAACGGCGGATTCGGGAAAGCGCCGAAGTTTCCGCACTGTTCCGCGATTGATCTGGTGCTGGAGCGGTATCAGCAGACGAAAGAGCGGCATTTGCTGGCGATGGCGGAAACGACGCTGGAAAAAATGGCGCGCGGCGGCGTCTACGACCAATTGGCGGGAGGATTTCACCGCTATTCGGTGGACGAGCGGTGGCTTGTGCCGCACTTTGAGAAGATGAGTTACGACAATTCGGAATTGCTGAAGAACTATTTACATGGATGGCAGGCAACGCAAAATCCTTTTGTGAGGAACACCGCGGCGAGCATCGTTGGATGGATTAATCAGGATTTGTCGGACCGGACGAATGGCGGTTTTTATGCGAGCCAGGACGCCGATTATTCACTCGACGATGACGGAGATTTTTTTACTTGGACTCTCGAAGAGTTGCGTGCGGCCCTAAGTGCGGATGAATCGCGTGTCATGGAGCTGTACTACGACGTGGAAGCTCACGGCGAGATGCACCACAATCCAGCGAAAAATGTTTTGTGGATTGCGCGCGACACCGCCGAAATTGCTGAGACGCTCAAAACAGACGAGGCGGGTGTACGGTTGACCATTGCACACGCCACGGCGAAGCTGCTGGCCACCAGGCTGCCGCGCCCGACTCCCTACATAGACAAGACGATGTACGTGAGCTGGAACGCGATGTTTGTTTCGGCTTACTTGGAAGCCGCGCGGACACTCGATCGCGTGGTTGCCGATTCGTGCCGTACCTTTGCGCTGAAAACATTGGAGCGGATGCTGCGCGAGACGTGGACGGCGGAGCAGGGATTCGCACACCGAATTGGCGGGCCGGCGCTGCGCGGGTCGCTGGACGACCAAGTGTTCGGCGTGATGGCGCTGCTCGACGCATATGAAGCAACTCTGGACGCGAAATATTTTCAAGCGTCGCAGCGGACGATGGACGTTACGATTGAAAAGTACGGTGATGCTGACGGCGGAGGATTCTTTGACCGCGCGAGCGACGCGCCGCCTATGGGCGGCCTGGATGTCCGCCGCAAGCCGTTCCAGGATTCACCGACGCCGGGGGCGAATTCCGTCGCCGCGATGGCGTTGACGCGGTTGCACAACTACACTGGTGAGCAGGAATATTTCGACTGGGCAAAGAAAACGCTCGAAGCGTTCGCAGGAATTGCGCCGCAGTTTGGAATGTTTGCTGCGACATACGGTCTGGCGGCCACGCTCTTTGCGAATCATCCGATACAGGTGGTGGTCACAGGCGCCGAACGCGATGCGACCGCAAGCGAACTTGAGGCGGCAGCAAATTCCGTGTTTAGATTTGGCAAAGTCGTGCTGCGAGTAAAGCCCGGAATAGCTGCCGAGTATTTGCCGCTGGCGTTGCGCGAGACGCTGCCGCATTTGCCGGAGGATAAGGCGATGGCGCTGGTTTGTTTTGGAAATACCTGCATGCCGCCGACAAATGAGCCGGAACGTTTGAAGGCAATTCTTGAAAACGGCGCCGTGGATGCCGCGAGGAATTAACGCATAAACAAGCAGGGCCGCCCCGGAAGGCGGCCCCTACCACGATTGTCACACGATTCAGTTTGTCTCTTACTTTTTTGGCCGGGATTCCGGCGGAACCATGCCGTTGATCCGGTAATAGACGACGAGCTGGCCGTAGTGCTCGCCGGAGTGTTCAATCAGGCCGTTGGCCAATTCGGAGACGCGAGTTTTGGTAGGACCACCGGCTTCGACTTCCACGTTCATTCCCTTGTCGCCCTTCGCCTTGATCAAATCAGCGCCGTCCTGCACGCACTTTTTCACGAACGCGACAACCTGGGCCTTGGTCTTGTAATCGTCGGCCTTGGGGTCGTCACCGTAACGCGCCTTCTTGCCGTCCGCCATATCCGTAAAGTAGTACATGGCCGCCGACGCGTGAAGCAGGTTGCCGACAAACGTCCGCGAATCGGGATGGGGTTTATAACCGTACTTGTCTTCCGGCAAATCTTCCGCGATGGCGATCAATTTGCGTCCGATATCATTCCAGGATTCGAGCAAGGCTTGCGAAGGGCTCGGAGCCGGTTTCGGCGGCGTTTTCTTTGCTGCGTCTTGCGCGAGAACGGGCAGCGCCATGAACGCTACCGTCAAAGCGATTCCTGCCATCCACCACAGTTTCTTCATTTCATCCTCCGTCGCGCCCTCAGGGGTGCGGACTATGTTTGAGACGTATTGCGATGCGAGAAGTGTTTTCGCGGTACGGCAGATTCTACTCCTCGAGACGGCCGGCAGGATAGCCGCGCCACCTCGGAAACAGAGGAACTCCTGCCAAATTGTCTCTTCCGCCGCGCATGGTAAGCTAAAAGTGTAAGCAGGGAGGCATTTCTGTGAATGTTGGATGGCTGTTGGCCCGGCTCGTAATCGGCCTTGGACTGTTATCGCTCATAGTTTATTCCCAATATTTCTGGTACCGCGGACTTTGGCGGCTCACCTCGAATTGGGGCAATACGACTGTGCGCGTTGTGGCGCGTCTGTTGTGCCTGGCGCTGGTTGCGATTTCGGTGCTCGCCATTGTGGATGGAATGCGGATGGACCACCGGCACTGGATTCCGCGGGGCAATATTTTCCCCTCGTTTGTGGGCATGTGGTTTACCTGCGCGTTCTTTGGGTTTCTTGCCGTGCAAATTGTGCGTGGGCTGGAACGCGTCTGGCGATGGACCGTGGCACGGCGCAAGAGCCGGAGAATGGTAGAAGGGGCTGCAACGGTGCGAGAAACCGCGGAACTTGTGGCCGATCCGGGGCGGCGGCATTTCTTCAAAGCGGCGACGGCAGCAGCCGGTGCGGCACCGTTCCTCGGTGCCGTGTATGGCTTCGCCGCGGAGCGATTGAACTACCAGATCCGTCGGGTGGAAGTTCCGATGGCGAATTTGCCGGACGCCCTCGACGGAATGAAAATCGCGCAACTGAGCGACATTCATTTGAGCGGATATATTTCGCGTGAGGACGTGCGGCGTGCGGTGGACATGGCCAACGATTTGTCGCCGGATTTGTCTGTTGTAACCGGCGACTTTATTACGGGCGCGAGCGATCCTCTCGAAGATTGTATTGCAGAGATTCGCAAGCTCGCCGCACCACTGGGCATTTACGGCTGCAACGGGAATCATGAAATTTACGCGAAGGCTGAAGATGCCGCCGAGAAGTTCTTTAATCAGGCTGGAATGAAGCTCCTGCGAAGCCAGAATGCGACGCTGAATTTTCGCGGCGCGCAACTAAACTTGATGGGCGTGGATTATCAGCGCGAACGCGGCCCGGGCGGACGGATGATCCAGACACTGGCCGGTGTAGATAAGCTAGTGCGTCCGGATATGCCAAACATTTTGCTCTCGCACAATCCAAATTCGTTCAATCGCGCCGCGGAACTGGGCATCGAACTCTCACTCGCCGGTCACACTCACGGCGGTCAAGTGCAAGTGGAAATTCTGGATCATCGGTTGAGCCCCGCGCGTTTTATTACGGATTACATCGCGGGGCTTTATGCGCGGCCGATGGGCGTTGCAGTGAACACTGGGGAAACGCCGGTCGCGAAAGCGCATCTCTATGTGAATCGCGGTCTGGGCACGGTCGGTGCGCCAGTCCGCCTCGGCGTGCCGCCGGAAATTACGCTGATTACGCTGCGCAAGGCGTAGGTCGAGGTTGCGCGCCCTATGATCGTGCTCGTGATGGGGACTACCGGGGCCGGCAAGACAACCATCGGTAAGCTCCTCGCGGAAAAACTCGGTTGGATCTTTCTCGATGCGGATGACTTCCATCCTGCAGCGAACATCGCAAAAATGAAGCAGGGAATTCCTCTCGACGACGCGGATCGTGGGCCGTGGCTTGCGGCCATGCATGAGGAGTTAGTAAGGCACAACACGGTCGGAAAAAGTTGCGTGCTCGCGTGCTCGGCGCTGAAAGAAAGTTACAGGAAAACAATCGGCGCGGGCCTTGAGATGAAGATCGTCTACTTGAAAGGCGCCTACGAGGAAATGCGCGCTCACATCCTGGCACGACACGGGCATTTTGCAGGCGAGGGAATTCTGGCCGGACAATTCCGCGACCTCGAAGAACCGGCGGGTGCCATCGTCGAGCCGGTCACGCTGCTTCCCGAACAAATCGTTAAACAGGTGCGTCAAAAACTCAAACTCGCATAGACTGCGCGCTCAGTTCGGCAGCTCGATTACGGTGTGAGCGTGTTTTGGCTCACTCGGGCACGGTCGTCAATGTCTCGGCCTAGTTAATACGTACCACTCCGCACCAGAACCAAAGTAACTTGCCCCACCCATCTCCCAGGCGCAATGTTAAGCGAGGCAAGCCGCACGGTCCTTGCACCATTTCCGTCCGTTGAGATGGCGCATGACGCAAGAGAGAGCCTTTTGAACATGAGCCAATCGCTACTGACCCCGCAAACGCCAGGAACCGCTGTTCAAACCAACAAAGTCGTCGTGGCGCTTGTGGACAATCGAAGAATAAAAGGGTTTGTCTACAATTTCTCGGCACTCCGAGAGGCCTTCAGCGTTTTCCCCACGGAGTCCGCCCAAAAAACTGAAGCGAACGACATTCGGCTCAAGGAGGTCAAAGCGGTTTTTTTCGTGAAAGACTTCACGGGTAACAGTGCCCGTAATGACGTTCAATCCCCCGAACAATTGCGACGGGGCAGGAAGATGGAAATTATCTTTCGTGACGGTGAAAAGATGATCGGGACCACCGAGGCCTACCATCGGCAAAAGCCCGGCTTCTTTATGTTTCCTGCCAACACCGACGGCAACAACACACGAATATTCGTGGTCAATGCCAACCTGCGCTCCGTGAAATTCCTCTAAGCAGCACTTCCCCTACCCCGCAAAGCTGTATCTCTGCCGCTTCGGTTGCCCCGCTTCTGTCCGAGTGCCATAATTTCAGTTTCAATCGAATTCGGATGCACCGTATCTCTGGGGGCGTTTATGGCAATGCGTGATGCTTGGGTTGAAAAGAGAGAAGCCGAAGCGGCAGGGAAAAACGGCAGCCGCAACATGTCGCAGATGCACCTGGCCCGGCAAGGCGTCATCACGGAAGAGATGCGGTACGTCGCCAAGCGCGAAAAGCTCGAACCGGAACTGGTGCGCAGCGAAATTGCACGCGGGCGCGCGATTATTCCCGCGAATATTCATCACCGGAATCTGGAGCCGATGGGCATCGGCGTGGCGTTTTTCTGCAAAATCAACGCGAACATCGGAAACTCCGCGACAACTTCAAATATCGATGAAGAGCTGAAAAAGCTTCATCACTCCGTGCACTACGGGGCGGACACCGTGATGGACCTTTCCACCGGCGGAGATATTCCGACGATTCGCAAAGCGATCATCAACGCGTCGCCAGTACCTGTTGGAACGGTGCCGGTATATGAAGCAATCTCGCGCGTGCGCCGGCCGGAAGATTTGACGATGGATCTGATGCTCGAAGTAATCGAAGAGCAGGCCGAACAGGGTGTGGATTACATGACGATTCACGCCGGTGTGCTCCGGCAGCATGTGCCACTCGTGCGCAAGCGGATTACGGGAATCGTGAGCCGTGGCGGCTCGCTGATGGCGCACTGGATGGAGCATCACAAGCAGCAGAATTTTCTGTACGAGCGTTTCGACGACATTTGCAAGATTTTCAAGAAGCACGACGTCAGTTTTTCACTTGGCGACGGCTTGCGGCCAGGTTCAATCGCGGACGCGAGCGATGAAGCACAATTTGCCGAATTGAAAGTGCTTGGCGAACTGACCAAGAAAGCCTGGGAGCACGACGTTCAGGTGATGATCGAAGGTCCGGGCCACGTCCCCATGGACAAGATCAAGGAGCAAGTGGACAAGGAAATGGAATGGTGTCACGAAGCGCCATTCTACACGCTGGGCCCGCTCGTTACGGACATCGCGCCGGGCTACGACCACATCACGAGCGCGATTGGCGCGGCGATGATCGGCTGGCACGGCGCTTCGATGCTTTGTTATGTCACGCCGAAAGAGCATCTCGGTCTGCCGAATCCGGAAGACGTGAAGCAGGGCGTGATTGCGTACAAAATTGCAGCGCATGCGGCGGACGTGGCGCGCCATCGGCCCGGTGCACGCGATCGCGACGACGCTTTGAGCTATGCTCGTTTCCTTTTCGACTGGAACAAACAGTTTGAGCTATCGCTGGATCCAGAAACGGCGCGCGCGATGCACGACGAATCGCTGCCCGACGATTTTTACAAGGAAGCAAAGTTCTGCTCGATGTGTGGGCCGAAGTTCTGTTCCATGAACATCACGCAATTGGCCGAAGCCGAATCCGGCCAGGATCAAGCCGAACGCAAGCAGAAATTTGCTGAACTCCTAGTCAAGGTCCAGGGCGCCTAAAGGCCTTGCCCTGCATCGCCAGCGAGCGGCGATTCCGGGGCCGTTGTAGTGAGTTCAGGATGTTGGTCTCCTTTTATGCTGCATCTTGGTGCCGATGGGTTGAGGGCCCTCGCTTGGCTCGGAGAAAACTTCCCCGACAGCGCTCGGGTGGGTTGGTCCTATCTGTTGGCTGGAATTGTTCTCATTTCAGCGACTTTCCTTCCTCGGCGCAGCGGCGGAGACGATTCACTAGTGTACGCGCTGCAATCGTTACTTATTATTGCCGGAATCGTTTGCGCTCTGCTCGGTGCGTTTGTTTTCTTCCGCAAGGTGTTTGGAAACTTCAGGAACGCAGAAATAGACAGTCGGTGTCCTATTGGCGAGCATTACCGGCGTCGATAGAACGCAGACGCCATTGGTCCGGGCCTTCGTTACTTTTAGGGTTGAGCCTCCACTTCAACGTTACAGTTCTCCCGCTCCTTTGATACGCTGTTAGAAATACAGCGAGCCTGTTCCCCCTTGCCGATACCAATCCCTGAGAGGATGTCGCGCCTCAAGCGCCGCATGAGCCAGTCCGGCCCATCACTATCTGTATTGGTCGTCGACGATTCTCCGGTCTATCGCAAACTGGTAGAAAAGGCCCTGGAGGGCGAGGAGTATTGCGTCACGTTTGCGAAGAGTGGCCGTGAAGCTCTCGACGTTTTTGTTCAGAGCGCCCCAGATATTGTCATCACCGATTGGATGATGCCGGACGTGTCTGGAGTGGAACTCTGCGAACGGATTCGCCGCACCGAACTCGCGTACACATATGTCATTCTTCTGACTTCGATTTCCGACAAGGACATGGTCGTCAAAGGTCTAGCCGCGGGCGCCGACGATTATCTGACCAAGCCTTTCGATCCCGGCGAATTGAACGCGCGAATAGGGGTTGGGCGGCGCATCATCTGTTTGCAGAGGGATATCGAGGCGAAAAATCTCTTGCTGCAAGAAGCCGCACGAACGGACTCCCTGACAGGGTTGCCGAACCGGCGAGCCATCGAAGAATGGGCGGAGCGCCAACTCCGGGGCGCCAAGCGCCACGGTTATCCGCTGTGGGTTGTGCTGGCCGACCTCGATTCCTTCAAGAACGTGAATGACACCTACGGACACGATGCGGGCGATTTGGTGCTGCAAAAGTTTTCCGAAGTCTTGCGAGGGACGACGCGAGCGTCGGACATTTGCGGGAGGATGGGCGGCGAAGAATTTGTCATGGTGACGACCCATGTGGAACGCAAAGACATTGTGCCCACGGTTGACCGGCTACGCGAACAATTCGCTTCCATGATTTTTCGATTCGGAACGAACACCGCTACCGTGACCTCAAGTTTTGGCGTTGCCGGTTTTGACGCAAATGGGTGCAGCGAATTTTCCCAACTATTGCGCCGCGCCGACGCCGCCCTCTATGCGGCCAAACGCGCTGGACGGAACCGCATCGAACTCGCCTGCGATTGACACGGGAACAAATTCAACGGATTTGGCGTATATTTCTACAGAAAGCCGGCCAGTTCGATTCCGGCGATTGCCCCAGCTTTGTAGAAAGAGGCCTGCCATGCTTTTTCTGCTATTCCTAGGTTTGATGTATTTCCTCCCTACGATTATCGGGCGCGACAAGTCCGACGCCGGTCTGATCTTCCTTGTGAATCTATTGCTTGGCTGGACCGTGGTCGGCTGGATCGTGGCCTTCATTTGGGCTTGCGCGGCGGATACGCGGCCCGTGCCGGTGCGGTTTGTCCCGATCGCCAGCTCCGGGCGTTTCTGCAGCCAGTGCGGCTCCCTGAGCGTTGGCGGGGCCCACTACTGCACTGCGTGCGGGCGTGCTGTCTAGCCCCGGTCCGCGGCTTTTCTTTCATTCGAAACTTCCCCTATACTCGTGGCGCGTTGTTCCTACCTGATTGAGGAGACAGCATGGCATTTGTACGCGCGGCGAAGGCAGCAGACGTGGCAACCGGCACGATTCGAGAAGTTCACGTAGGAACTACCGTGGTCGCCTTGGCGAACTTTGCGGGCTCTTTCTACGCCATCAATAACACTTGCCTGCACCGTGGCGGCCCGCTTGGGCAAGGAACACTCGAGGGGAAAATCGTCACTTGCCCCTGGCACGGGTGGCAATTTGACGTGACCACCGGCAGGGCCAGCATGAATCCGAGTACCGGGGTGGCCTGCTACCAGACTGAAGTTCGTGGCGACGAAGTATTTGTTGATGTCGGCTAACGGCCTCAAGTCGTTGAATATAAATGGCTTGAAGCTATTTTGGCCCGTGCGTTTCTACCGTCAGCGGCGATTCTGGCTCTGCTAACCCTCATATTTTGTTTGGTTTTGCTGGTTATGGCGTGTATAGTACCGCCGAACTTTTTCCTCGATGGCGACTGCGACCGCGACACCGACTAGACACTACTGGATCTTCACCGCTGACCCACATCACTACCATTGGGATACGCTTTTCGTTAAAGGCAAGGAAATGTGGCACGGAGCCGGCTCCAAGCCCGATGCCATCCGGGCGCTCAAACAGGTACGCAAAGGCGACCGCGTGCTTTGCTATCACTCCGCGCCGGACCGCTCGTTTTATTCCATCGCCGAAGTAACGCGCGATCCCTATCCCGATCCGCACGATCGCAAGGAAAAGAACCTTGTGGCGGATTTGCGGGCATTTGAAAAATTGCCTCGACAGGTGACGTTGACCGAAATGCGCGCCAACTCCGCCCTTCGTAAAGTAAAGTTCTTGAAGAACATTCGTCTGATCGTTTCTCCCATTACGGACGTGGAATACCAGGAAATCCTGCGAATGGCCGGGATTGTGCCGCAGCCCGGCATCCCGCTTCCATAAGCGCAAGCGAGCGGATTTTCGGACCAGTCCGTGCGGCAATTGAAGCTGAGGGCATCATGGCAACCAGGCGTCGCGCTTCGTACATGCTTGTGCTGGCTTTCGCGTGCTCGGCGTCCGCCGACGCGCAGTCCAAACAGCAATCCGCTGGCGCTTTGGAAGGAATTGCGTCCGGAAAGACGCGCGTCGTTGATCTCAGCTACGCCATAAATGACAAACTCGTCGCGTGGCCGGGCGACCCGAAAGTATTTGAAGCAACTGCGAATGGCACGGTCGAAAAAGACGGCTACTTCACCCGTAGCTTCTGGATGTTGGAACACTATGGCACTCATCTCGATGCGCCGGCACATTTTCCGCCCGGAAAAAGCACGGTCGAGAAAATCGCGCCCGAGAAATTTTTCGGACCGGCCGTTGTGTTGGACGTTCATCGGGAAGCCGAAAAGAACGCGGACTATCAGCTGTCGCCTGCGGTCATTGAAGCCTGGGAAAAGAGGAACGGGAAAATTCCGGCGGGGGCCATCGTCTTATTGCGCACGGGTTGGGCTTCGCGCTGGCCCGATGTGCAGCGCTACCGCAATACCGATTCCAAGGGTGAGATGCACTTCCCGGGATTCTCTGTGGAGGCCGCCAAAATCCTGCTGGAACGAAAGATTAGCGGGCTCGGATGCGATACGCTGAGCATTGATCCCGGTAACTCGAAGGACTTTCCCGTACACCATCTCGTGCTCGGCGCGGAAGAGTATCAGTTGGAGAATTTGCGCGATTTGAGTTCGCTTCCGGAGGCGGGAGCGTCGGTCATCGTCGCACCGATTAAGCTGGAGGGCGGTTCGGGCGGTGCGGTACGGGTTTTTGCTCTGGTTTCGAGGTAATTCAGCAGAACTTTTTCAGGGGTTCATACGTCTGAGAAAGGGAAGGTTCGCCCTGAGGGTGTCTCCATGAGAATAGGAAATCGTTTGGTTGTTGTCGGGGGATTGGTCTGCGCGCTGGGATTTGCCGCAGTGGCAAGCGCCCAGAATGAAGCGAAGCAGTTTCCAGTTGCCACCAAGACCCTGAAGAATGGAATGAAAGTCCTGGTGCAGAGCGACCACAGCATTCCCAATGTGGCGCTTTACGTTTTTTACCGAATCGGTTCCCGAAACGAGCATCCCGGCACAACCGGCCTTTCTCACTTCTTCGAGCACATGATGTTCAATGGCGCCAAGAAATACGGTCCGGGTGAGCTCGACAAGGTCATGGAAGCGAACGGTGGCGAAAACAATGCATACACCACGCAAAACACGACCGTCTACCAGGACTGGTTTCCGCGTTCGGCGCTGCCGCTGATTTTCGACATCGAAGCGGACCGCATTCAGTATTTGCAATTCGACCCCAAGAAAATCGCATCGGAACGCGAAGTCGTCGCGAGCGAACGGCGTTTGCGTACGGATAACGACAATGGCGGTTTGCTCGATGAGCAGCTCTGGGCGACGGCGTTTATCGCCCATCCATATCAGTGGCCGGTTGTCGGCTGGATGAGCGATATCGAGCATTGGACGATGGAAGACTTGAAGCACCATTTTGAAATGGGCTATTCGCCGAACAATGCCACGATGGTCGTGGTCGGTGATGTCACGCCGGATGAAATTTTTCAACTCTGCGAGAAATTTATTGAACCAATCCCAACGCACGCGCCCCCGCCGCCGGTGACGACAGTCGAGCCGGAGCAGCTCGGCGAGCGGCGGCTGGTGGTTCACAAAACCGCCGAACTGCCGCTGCTGATGATTGGCTATCACGTCCCGCAAACCAACAATCCGGACTTCTATGCGCTCAATATTTTGCGCACGGTTTTATTCCAGGGCGAAAGCTCCAGAATGTACCAGCGCCTCGTAGACAAGGATCAAATTGCGCTTGATGTTTCCGCGTTTGTGCAACCGGCGTTCGATCCAACGCTGGCCATTGTGGTCGCGCAGCCTAAGCAGGGAATCGATCCCGTGAAGTGCGAGACCGCGATTTACGAAGAATTTGACAAGGCAAAGTCCGCGCTGATCTCAGATCAGGAGCTGGAAAAGGCGAAGAACATCCGTCTCGTGGAGTTTTATCACCAGATGCGCACCATCAATGGCCGCGCGAACACGATCGGTACATACGAAGTGTTCTTTGGCGACTACAACCGGCTTTTTGACGCTGCCAAGAACTATAGCGCCGTCACCAAGGAAGACGTTCAGCGCGTCGCAAAACAATATTTTGGAGCAAACAATCGCACCGTGGCGACCTTGCTTCCGGAGAATGAGGAGAAAGCCAAGCAATGAGAACCTTGACGCACTTTGGCAAAACGCTTCTCGCCTCGTTTCTGATGCTCGTTTTCTCGGGTGCCGGATCGTCACAAACCCTCAAGCTGCCTCCGCACGAAAAAATCGTTTTGAAAAACGGACTCACACTGCTCGTGATGGAAAAGCATGGTGTTCCGATTGTCAGCTTTTCGGCGATCGTGAAGGCCGGCTCTGCCGCCGATCCAGTCGGCCAGGACGGCCTCGCCACCATTACCGCAGGCCTCCTCCGCAAAGGTACGCAAAAGCGCACGGCACAACAGTTTGCGAGCGACCTCGATTTTATCGGTGGCTCTTTTGACGCCGGCGCTGACACCGACTACACCACAATCTCGGCTGAATTCCTGACCAAAGATCTCGATCGGGGCATCGACCTTTTCACCGACGCCGTGCTACATGCGTCATTTCCGCAAGCCGAGGTGGACAAGCTTCTCGCGCAGAGCGTCGACGGCGTAAAAGCCTCCAAAGACGAAGCCGAAGCGGTACTCGGCACGTATTATGCCGGCTATCTCTACGGAGGGCATGCCTATGGCCGGCCGGGCGGCGGAGATGAGCTGACGCTCAAACGGATTCAGCGCGACGCAATTTTGAAGTTCTACGGTGCGAATTACGTTCCCTCGAACACCATTCTCGCCGTAGCGGGAGAATTTAATCTCGCCGAACTTAAGAAAAAACTGGAAGATGCTTTGGGCGCGTGGCCGGCGAAATCCGCGCCGGCTGTCACGATCCCGCCTTCGACGCCGGTCAAAGGTAAACGCTTGTTGCTGGTGGACAAAACCGACGCTACGCAGACTTATTTCGAGATCGGCAACGTCGGCGTGAGCGCTACGGACCCCGATCGTGTCGCGATTCGCGTCGTCAATACAGCCTTCGGCGGCACCTTTGCGTCCATTCTTAATACTGCTTTGCGAATCGATTCTGGCTATACCTACGGCGCACAATCCTTTTTTCAGCCCCAAAAAGTTGCCGGGCCGTTCGCGATTGCCAGCTTCACGAAAAACGAAACGACTGTCCCTGCTATCGATCTCGCTCTAAAAGTGCTGGACGACTTGCACAAGAACGGTCTGACGGCCGCGCAACTCGACACTGCAAAAAAATACTTGAAAGGCCAGTTTCCCCCGAGGATTGAAACCTCGGCACAACTCGCCGGGCGCATCGCGACCAACGAGTTCTATGGTCTCGACGACAATGAAATCAATCAACTCGAATCGCGCATCGATGCCGTCACTCTCGAATCGGCAAAACAGATCGTCGCGAAACACTTTCCGAAAGAAAATCTCGTGTTTGTGCTGATAGGCAAGGCCGCTGAAATTCGGCCCGCCGTTAAGAAATACGCCGAAACGATGGACGAACGAAAAATTTCTGAACCCGGTTTTTGGCCACCCGCAAAATAACGGTTTATCGTTTTTTTGTAGAAGTTTCGCATTGAATGGGAGGAATTATGCGCGCTCGCCTTCTCGTGATTCTGTCGTTGCTGCTGGTCGCGTCGGCCGGCGTTTCTGTCGCCGAAGAAACTCCGCTGCTGGCCACTTGGCCCACCGTGAACCAGACCAGCATCACGTTTTCATACGGTGGCTATCTCTGGACCGTTCCGCGAAGTGGCGGCGAAGCGCGCCAACTAACAACCGGAGGCCACGAAACGACTCCGTATTATTCTCCTGACGGAAAATGGATCGCATTTACAGGTCAGTATGACGGGAACGCCGACGTGTACGTGATACCCGCCGAAGGTGGCGAGCCGAAACGCCTGACCTGGCACCCGGGAAACGACACGCCCGTAGGATGGACCCCGGACGGCAAGAAAGTTCTCTTCACGTCCGCCCGCCAGTCTTACGCAGATTTTGAGCGGCTCTACACTATTTCGGTTGACGGCGGCGTGCCGGAAGTTCTCCCGATGTGGCGGGGCGAAGCCGCATCGTTTTCACCGGATGGCGCGCGCATCGCATACGTTCCCAATCTAAGATGGCAGGATTCGTGGAAGCGCTATCGCGGCGGGCAAACCACGCCGATCTACATTGTTCGGCTCAACGACCTCCAACTGGAAAAAGTGCCGCGTGAGAATTCCAATGACGACGCTCCCGTTTGGATGGGCGACACGATATATTTTCTTTCCGATCGCAACGGGCCGGTCACGCTATTTGCCTACGACGCTAAATCCAAAACTGTAAGGCAAGTTTTGGAGAACAATGGCTTCGATTTGAAATCGGTCAACGCAGGGCCCGATGTTCTTGTCTATGAACAATTCGGGGGGATTTACCTGTTTGATCCCAAGACGGGCAAATCAAACCGCGTGAACATTCAAATTGCCGCGGATTTGCCCGCGACTCGGCCGCACTGGGTCAAAGTCGGCGACAAGATTCAAAATGCGGGAATTTCTCCGTCGGGGGCGCGGGCGGTGTTTGAAGCGCGAGGAGAAATTCTTACCGTGCCTGGGGAAAAGGGCGATATTCGGAATTTAACGAGAACAACCACGGTGGCCGAACGCGATCCCGCCTGGTCCCCTGACGGAAAGTGGATCGCATTTTTTTCCGACGAATCGGCTGAATATGCACTGCATCTGGTAGATCAGTCCGGCCTCGGTGAAGTGAAGAAAATCAATCTGGGCAATCCGCCGTCGTTTTTTTACGGCCCGACATGGTCTCCCGACAGCAAGAAGATCGCATTTGCGGATAAGCGACTGAATCTTTGGTATGTGGATATCGAAAAGGGAGCGCCGGTCAAAGTGGTTACTGATGTTTACGACGCGTGGGGCGTTCGTTTCTCGCAAACCTGGTCGCCGGACAGCAAGTGGGTTTCGTATTCCAAATTTCTCCCGAACCACCAGCGCGCGATCTTTGTTTACTCGCTCGAATCGGGCAAGAGCACGCAGCTCACCGATGGGCTGAGCGACGCAGAATTCCCAGTCTTCGACAAAGGCGGCAAGTATCTTTTCTTTGCCGCAAGCACCGATCTGGCATTGGCCGGAACGTGGCTCGATCTTTCCGGATTCCAGCGGCCGGTCACGCGCAGCGTTTATGCCGTCGTGTTGAAGAAAGGGGATCCGAATCCAGTAGAGCCGCAGAGCGACGACGAAAAAGTCGCAAAGCCCGAAGACAAGTCCAAGGACGCCGACAAGGATAAGGACAAGGGCAAAGACAAAGGCAAAAACAAAGACGCCGACAAGAAAGAAGAGAAGAAAGACGACAAAAAAGATGAAAAGAAGGATGACAAAAAGGAAGAACCCGTAACCGTCACCATCGACTTTGACGGTATCGGGCAGCGCATTATTTCCTTGCCGATCAAAGCCGCAAATTATTCAGAGTTGGACGCGGGCAAGGCAGGAACATTGTACGTCGCGGAAACGCCACTGGTTCAGCCGCTCGATGGCCCGCCGTTCCCCCAACTTACGGTGAGCAAATTCGATCTCGCCACTCGCAAAACCGAGCCGTTTCTCAGTGGCACCAGTGGTTACGCATTTTCCGCCAGCGGCGAAAAAATTCTTTATCGCATGGGACCGGCGTCGTGGTTCATTGCGGCAACAGCGGCGGCGCCGAAACCTGGCGAAGGCGCGCTGAAACTCGATGACATGCAGGTTTACTCCGACCCGCGCGCGGAGTGGGCACAGATGTACCACGAAGTATGGCGCATCGAACGCGACTTCTTGTACGACCCGCATTTTCATGGGCTCGATATTGCCGCAGCCGAAAAGAAATATGCACCGTATGTGAAAGCCGCCGGCGGACGCGCTGATTTGAATCATCTGTTTACGGAAATGCTCGGCGAAGTAACCATCGGCCACATGTTCATTTTTGGTGGTGATGTCCCGAAGGCGCCCGAAGTCAAAGTCGGTCTGCTAGGTGCCGATTACAAAATAGAAAACGGCCGCTTCCGCTTCGCGCGCATCTTCAACGGAGAAAATTGGAATCCGGATTTGCGCGCTCCGCTCACGCAGCCGGGAGTGGATGTCAAGACGGGAGATTACCTGCTCGAAGTGAATGGAGCGGACGTCCACGCGACGGCGGAGGTCTTCCGTTTTTTTGAAAACACGGCTGGCAAGCAGATTCGGATCAAAGTAGGGTCGAACGCTGACGGCAAAGATGCGCGAGAAGTTACCGTTGTTCCCGTGGATGACGAAAGCAATCTCCGCAACCGCGCCTGGGAAGAAGACAATCGCCGCAAAGTGGATGAATTGAGCGGCGGAAAACTTGCTTACGTCCACGTCCCGGACACGGCCAACGGCGGCTACATTAATTTCAACCGCTTCTATTTCGCGCAGACCGACAAGCAGGCGGCAATCATCGACGAACGCTACAACCACGGCGGCGCCATCGCGGACTACATCATCGACTTGCTCAGCCGCCCTTTGCGCAACTGCGCCGTCACCCGCGAGGGTGAAAAATGGTGTTCGCCGCTTCAGCAGATTTACGGCCCCAAAACAATGGTCATCAATGAAATGTCCGGCTCCGGCGGCGACGCGCTTCCTTGGATGTTCCGCCAAGACAAACTCGGCCCACTCGTCGGCACACGAACATGGGGCGGACTCGTCGGCATCAGCAACTACCCTCCGCTCCTCGATGGCGGTGGCGTCACGGCGCCTCGCGCGGCAATTTACGGGTTACACGGCGAATGGGAAGTCGAAAATCACGGCATCATGCCGGATATCGAAGTCGAAAACGATCCCGCTTCCGTTGCCGCGGGCCACGACGCGCAGCTTGAAAAAGCCGTTCAGGTCACGCTCGATGCCTTGAAGAAAAACCCCGTTGTGATTCCGGATCATCCGCCCTATCCGAATTATCACCAGAAGATGTAACGAAACTCTTTTTGCGATTCAGGGCGTTGTGAATACTTCCGGTTCGATGTGCTAGCGTGGTTGCTGCACGTTATGCCCGAACTTCCTGAAGTCGAGACGGTCGCGCGCGGACTGCAGATGACAATCGCCGGAAGGCGAATTCTGTCCGTCACGCTCGGCAAAACGGATTTCATCGATAATCCCGCCGATCTTGAACGCCATCTGCCTGGTCAGCGCATCGTCCGCGTCGAACGCTTCGGTAAATTCATGTTGGTGCGCCTCAGTAGAGAAGCCAATGGGGACAGCGCAGCGGCCTCAACTTCGGGCGACTCGCTCCTCGTTCATCTCGGCATGACCGGCCACCTCTCTCCTCACGCCGCCGCCGAACCATTTCCAAAGCACACTCATGCCCGCTTTCTCCTGGACGATGGGCGCGAGCTGCGGTATACGGACGCGCGCCGCTTCGGTCGCATGGCTTATTTCTCCGCGGCGCATTTGCCCGCGGAGCTTGGGCGATTCGGCGCGGACCCGCTGGAGATATCAGAACCTGAATTTTTTGGCCTTCTGAAATCGCACAAATCCCGAATCAAGGCCCTGCTTCTGGATCAAAGCGCATTGCGCGGCGTCGGCAACATCTACGCGGATGAGAGCCTGTGGCGCGCGCGGATTCATCCCACGCGGATCGCGGCAAAAATATCAGACGGCGAAACACGCAAGTTGCGAAAAGCCCTCCAGGAAATCCTCCGCCGGGCCATCGCTTTGCGGGGATCCTCCATCAGCGATTTTCTTGACGTGGAAGGCGAGCCGGGAGAATATCAGCGCCGCCATCGGGCGTATGGGCGGGAAGGGAAGCCGTGCTACCGCTGCAAAACGCCGATTCGTCGCGTCATCGTGGCGGGCCGCAGCAGCTATTTTTGCCCGAAATGCCAGCTTGCTCCGCGGGTGGCCCGCAAGCCATCGGGCCGGCGCAAGCCTGTAACGCGGCGCGGCAAGCGCGCGTCTTAGACGCAGGGCTAAGTTTCGGTCGGTTCATTCGACAGATTTAGAATTTTCTTTCGGAAGAAACGCAAAATGAGGGCGGGAATGAACGCAAAACGAGTGGTCGTGTTGTGCGCAGTGTTGCTTGCCGGGTTCTTGTCGAGGGCATCGTTATCGTCGATGGCGGACGATACTTCTCCGTTTGCGGCCGCCGACGCAAAAATCCTCGCTGAGATCCACGAGCACAGCGAAGCCGCGCAAAATCTCGAATACATTTCCGACAACATTGGCCCACGCCTTACCGGTTCCCCGCAACTCAAAGCCGCGAACGATTTTACCGCCGAGCAGTTCCGCAAGTACGGTCTCACGAACGTCCATCTCGAGTCCTGGAAGATTGCACACACCTGGACTCGCGGCACCGCGAAAGCCCGCACCATCGCGCCGGCTGAGCACCCTTTGACGATCGCGTCCGCTGGTTGGGCGCCCGGCACCAACGGCCCGGTGCGCGGCCCCGTCGTTTTTTTTGACGCGCAGACAAAAGAAGACTTTGAGAGATTTCGCGGCAAGCTGAAAGGCGCCATCGTCATCACGCAAAAGCCCGAATCGCTTTCGCCGCCACAAAAAGAAACGCCTTTCGCCGATGTTGCTCGCCCAATGCAGGCGCCGTTGCCGCGCAAAGGCGATCCGATTCCTCCCTCGCCCTTCGCAAATTTCGCCGCGGCCGCCCGTGAGCGGAACGATTTCTTCAAGCAGGAAGGCGTCGCCGCGATTCTGCGCGACTCCAACAAACCGCACGCTCTCTTGAACATGACCGGCGTCGGCGGCGAAAAATTTGACATCGGCCCGATTCCCAATGCGTTCGTCACCGGCGAGGGCTACCGCATGATTTATCGCCTCTTGCAACATGGCCCCGTTGAAGTCGAATTGGACATCGCCAACACGATTGGCGCTGGCCCGGTCGATGTGTACAACACCGTCGCTGAAATCCGCGGTACCGAAAAGCCGGACGAAGTCGTCATTCTTGGCGCGCACCTCGATTCCTGGGACCTTGGCACTGGCTCGACGGACAACGGCACAGGCAGTTCGGCCGTACTGGAAGCCGCCCGCGCGCTCGCGAAGCTGGACCTGAAGCCCAAGCGCACAATTCGCTTCGTCCTGTTTAGTGGTGAAGAAGAAGGGCTCGTCGGCTCCAAGCGTTACGTCGAATCGCACAAGGACGACCTCGAGAAAATTTCCGGCGTTTTGGTCCACGATACGGGCACCGGCAAAGTCCTTACGCTCGGTCTTCATGACAACTATCAAGACCGCGAAATCGTGGACAAAGTTCTCGCCCCGCTCGGCGATCTGAAATTGCTCGAGCCGACGATGATTCGTACTTTCGGTACCGATCACGCCTCGTTCGACGACGTCGGCGTTCCCGGCTTTTGGTGCGTTCAGGACGGCGCGGAGTATACGAAGACGCATCACAGCCAGTCCGACACCTTCGACAAAGTCTGGAAGGACGACTTAAACCAGGGCGCACAAGTTCTCGCCGCTTGGGCCTACAACACAGCGCAACTCCCGGAAATGTTGCCGCGTCGTCCGCTGCCCTATCAACCGGACGCCGAAGCGCGCAAAGCAGCCACATCTATTCCTGATCCCATCTCGGATATGGACAAAAAAATAATCGAGCAGGTTAAAAAAGATCAGCCGCAACTCAACGCCGACCTCAATCACTTGACCGACAGCATCGGCCCGCGCGTGACGGGCACGCCCCAGCTCAAGCAAGCGAACGAATGGGTTGCCCAACAGTTTAAAGCGCTCGGCCTATCGAACGTACATCAGGAACCGTGGAAGATCGCCACAAGTTGGACGCGAGGATCCGGCACCGGGGCATCCGGCAGAATCATTTCGCCTACGCCGCACGAACTGACTTTGGCCGCTGCTGCATGGTCGCCCAGCACCAAAGGCGCGCTTCGCGCGAAAGTGGTTGGTGTAGCCGTCGACAACGCCGATCAACTCCAACAATACAAAGGCAAATTGAAGGGAACCATCGTTCTCCTCGGACGTCCGCGCGATATGGACCCGCCCATGAATCCGTTGGCCACGCCGTGGAACGATGACGCCATTCCAATCTCCCGCCCCAAGAGCGACAAGCCGTTCGACTTTCGCGCATACATGAAAACAGTTCGCGCCGAAATGGCGTTTTTTAACGAAGAAAAGCCCGGGGCAGTTCTTTTCGGCTCAGAAAAACTCTACGGCCTGGAAAACATGTCGACCGTCTCTCGCGAGTACAAACCCGCTTCGTTCGCTGCCGCTTACGCAACCGGAGAAAGTTTCCGCCAGCTTTGGCGCCTTGTTGACGCAGGTAGCGTCGACGCCGAAGTCAAAATCGAAACCAGTTTCAGCAAAGATCCCGTAGAGGTTTACAACACCGTCGCCGAAATTCCCGGCACTGAAAAACCCGATGAAGTCGTCATCATTGGCGCGCATCTTGATTCCTGGGATCTCGGCACGGGCGCCACAGACAACGGCACAGGCTCGATGGCCGTGCTGGAAGCGGCGCGCGCCCTGATGAAATCTGAAGTAAAAGCCAAGCGTACCATTCGCTTCATCTTGTTTACTGGCGAAGAGCAGGGATTGAATGGATCGAAAGAGTACGTCAAACAGCACAAATCCGAACTTGGCAAAATTTCTGCCGTGCTCGTTCATGACACCGGCACCGGGAAAACGCTTACGATCGGCTTGATGGGAAACTATCCGGCGCGTGAAACTCTTTCTTACGTCCTCAATCCCCTTGCCCGCACGAAGGAAATCGGTTTGGCCGAACCCACGCTCCGCGAAATGGGAGGTACCGACCATGTCCCGTTCGACGCGGAAGGCGTCCCCGGTTTCTGGTGCGTGCAGGATCCAGTTGACTACGACCGCACCCATCATTCGCAAGCGGACACGATCGAACGCGTGCGCTGGGACGACCTCGCCGAAGGCGCGCAGGTTCTTGCAGTCTTCGCTTACAACGTCGCGCAACTTCCTGATTTACTTCCGCGCAAACCCGCTAGCGCCATCCACAAAGACGGCATGTAGCGCGTAAAATGCGTGCCGTCCTCCAGCGAGTCAGCCGCGCGCGTGTCACCGTAGACGACAAAGTCACCGGCGAAATCGGAGCTGGTTTGATGATCCTGCTCGGCGTCGGCAAACAGGATTCCAGCGCCGTCGCTGCCTCGCTTGCGGAAAAAGTCGCAAACCTGCGCATCTTTGAAGATCCGCAACAGAAAATGAACCTTTCGCTTCTGGACGTGAAAGGTGCCACGCTCGTCGTCTCCCAATTTACACTCTATGGCGACGCGCGCGGCCAGCGCCGGCCCAGTTTTATCTCCGCTGCTCCACCTGAACTCGCCAGGCAACTCTACGAAGAATTCTGCGAAGCGCTCCGCCGACTCGGCGTTACCGTCGCAACTGGAATCTTTCAGGCTGTGATGTCCGTGGAACTCGTCAATGAAGGTCCGGTCACAATCCTCCTCGACTCCGAAAAAACGTTCTGATCCCTCGCGAGAATCCTGGACCCGCCGCCGATGCGCTTCGCGAGCTGAAGAGTGACGCGGTACAATCGCGCCTGCGGCGGAAAAAGGCTTGAATTGGTGGACTCCAAAAATCATCCGCTCAAAATCAGACGCGCCAGGGCAGCCGACGTTCCGCGCATCGCGGAGCTGAGCGGCGAGCTTGGCTACCCCACGCCGGTGCGAGAAATGAGGCAGCGTTTCGGTCAGATCAAGCCCGCCGGTCGACACGCCGTCTTTGTTGCGGAGTTTGAAAAAACGGTCGTCGGCTGGATCCACGTCAGCATCACGCCGCTTCTCGAAGTCGCGCGCCGCGCTGAAGTGAATGGCCTCATCGTGGCGGAGCTCCACCGCAGCCTGGGTGCCGGTGCAAAACTCCTCGATGCCGCGGAAGTCTGGGCGCGCGGCAAAAAATGCCAGGGAATGTCCGTCCGCTCTAACGTCATCCGTGACCGCGCTCACGCCTTCTACGAGCGCCAGGGCTACACTCATGTCAAGACGCAAAAAGCGTTTCGAAAAAAACTATGACCTGCTGAGCTTCGAGCGGTCCTTAGTGAGTGCTTCGATTCTCGGGTTTCTGTAAAATCAGGAAGAAGTAATTTCGGTCGTTGTCCGGCGGATTGAACCCGGGCTCTTGCCGAACAAACTTGAATCCACACCGGGCAGCGTCATCGCGCACGAATTGTTCGGGAATGCGGTGGCGTTCAAAATATTTTTCCCTCGCTTCGCCGGGTTTGGCTGGCGCATCAATGATGCCCAGCAACCCACCGGGTTTTAACGCGCGCAGAATAGCACCCAGCATTGCATCGTGCTCCCGCATTTCATGATAGGCATTGACGATCAGAATCGCATCCAGGCTTTCCGCGGGGAGCTTCGGATCGTCTTTCGCGCCAAGGACCTCCACAATCTGCGAAAGCCCCTCTTTCTCTGCGCGCTCGCGGATTTTCTTCACTTCATCTTCCAAAATGTCCTCTGCGTACACCCTCCCTTTAGGGCCAACGCGCGCGGCGAGATGAAATGTGAAATAGCCTCCACCGGCTCCAATATCCCCAACGATGCTCCCCTCCTTGATCCCGAGAGCGTCCATAACCTCTTGCGGTTTTTGCCAAAGGTCCCGTGCCTTCGAGTCTTCCTGTCCGGACAGCGGCTTCGCCGCACAGGAAAGGACCGCCAACAGCAGAAACAGCCGGAAAAATTGTTTTCGCCATTCATCGCTCGGTAGGCGCATTGCAAATACTCCAGAGAGTTGAAATAAAGCTTCGAACCGTATGAAACCATAGAACCGCCCCCGCGTCTTCTGTTTCTTGCAATCCGCGGGATTTGCCGGATGGCTAAGGCAGGAAACGAAGGAACGGCAGACGTGGCAAGATATATCGTTCCACGATATAATATTTGGATGTCGGAGAAGATCACCGCTTCGGAGTACCGTGCTCTAGCCGAATTGCGCTACCGGATTCGGCTTTTTCTTCGTGAAGGCGACGCAACCGCCCTCTCTGAAGGTCTCGAACCGCAACAGTACCAGATGCTGCTCGCCATCCGCGGCCTCGAAGACGGTGAATCCGCCACGATTGGTACGCTCGCTGAACGTCTCGCGATCAAGCATCACAGCGCTGTGGAACTGATCGATCGCCTCGAAAAGAGGGGCTTCGTCAAGCGTCTCCGTAACCGGGGCGATCGGCGCCAGGTTCAGGTTGTTCTTCTCTTGCGCGGTGAAAAAGCCCTTGCCAGCGTTGTGAAAGAAAGAATCAGTGAGCTGCGCGCTACCGGCGATGCGCTGGTCCGCACGATCGAAGCGTTGCTTGAGCGCAGAAACGGCAAATTTCGCCCAAAGAAAAAAAGGAAATCGAATTGAACGGCAAAAACCACCAAACCGAGCTTGGCGATTTCACTACTACACTGCGCGTTGTTCCCATCTCGTTGCTCGCCCTCTTCATTGGCGCGATCTGCGCCTTTGTCGCGCTGGCCTTACTTCGTTTAATTGGACTCTTCACCAATCTTTTTTATTTCGGCCGCTGGAGCGCCGCCATGGTTTCTCCCGCGGGAAATCACCTCGGCGTCTTTTCCGTCCCGGTGCCCGTTGCCGGTGCGCTAATCATCGGTCTTATGGCCCGCTACGGTTCCGAACGCATACGCGGTCACGGCATTCCTGAAGCCATCGAAGCGATTCTGATCAATGGCAGCAAGGTGCAGCCTAAAGTCGCCATTCTAAAGCCGCTCTCTTCCGCGATTTCCATCGGCTCGGGCGGGCCGTTCGGCGCCGAAGGTCCAATTATCATGACCGGTGGTGCGGTCGGCTCGATGATCGCCCAACTGTTCCATCTCACCAGCGCCGAACGGAAAACACTTCTCGTAGCCGGCGCCGCCGGTGGAATGTCTGCTACGTTCGCGTCGCCCGTCGCCGCCGTTCTCCTCGCGGTCGAACTTCTTCTCTTTGAATGGAAGCCACGCAGCCTTATCCCTGTAGCACTCGCCAGCGCTGTTGCTGCCGTCTTGCGCCGTTACATCCTCGGCCTCGGTCCGCTGTTTCCGGTGCCGGAGCATCCCCTCTTCATTGGACCGAAAGCGCTCCTCGCGTGCGTACTCGTCGGCATACTTGCCGGCGCTCTCTCCGCGCTCCTCACGCTCTCCGTCTACGCCGCCGAAGACGCCTTTCTGAAACTCAAATTTCACTGGATGTGGTGGCCCGCCATCGGTGGCTTGGCTATCGGTCTAGGCGGCCTAATTTTTCCGCAGGCACTCGGTGTTGGCTACGACACGATCGGCAGCCTACTAGAAGGCAGTGTCACCACCAAAGTCATTCTCGGCGTCCTTCTCGTCAAATGGTTCATCTGGGCGGTCTCGCTTGGCTCAGGTACTTCCGGCGGTGTTCTGGCCCCCTTGCTCATGATGGGCGGCGCCCTCGGTGGCATCGAGGCACTTGTCCTTCCCGACGTTGGCGCTGGTTTTTGGCCCCTCATCAGCATGGGCGCAATTCTTGCTGGCACGATGCGCTCTCCACTGACCGGTATCGTCTTCGCCTTTGAACTCACACACGATCCAAACGTATTTCTTCCGCTGCTGGTCGCCGGAATCATGGCCCACGCCTTCACCGTCCTGACGCTCAAACGCTCCATCCTCACGGAAAAAGTGGCGCGCCGTGGATTCCATCTCAGCCGTGAATACGCCGTCGATCCGCTCGAACTCATCTATGTCAGGGAAGTGATGCGGACGAATATCGTTGTCCTCCCTGCAGAACGCACGCTCGAGGAAATCTTGCCTTCTCTGCGCTACAACCACCGCCAGCAACAACGCCTGGTTCTTGTTGTGGATCACCATGGCAAGCTTGCCGGGGTCGCCACGCGCGGCGATCTTTTTGCCCGGCTCGAAAAAGATAAAGACCACGCGATGCGCCAGCCGCTCCTGGAACTCATCACGATTACCCCGACCCTTGCCTATCCCGGCGAAACGTTGCGTACAGTTGTCTATCGAATGGCCGAGAGTGGCTTAACGCGCATGCCCGTCGTCGAACACGACTCTGGCAAGCTTGTCGGTCTCGTTGCTCTGGATGATTTATTGAAAGCCCGCACGCGCCACCTCGAAGAAGAGCAGCGCAGGGATCGTCCTCTGCACCTGCGCTATCTGCTGCCCGGCGCCAGTGACCGCAGCACTCCGGAGTCCACTTTCGCCCAGTAATTGGTGCGACAGAATTCCATGCCCGAACCGCAGCAGGAAACGGCAAACCAGGAACGCGTGCCGTTCGGCGCCAAGTGGACCTCGTTCTTCTCGCAACGCGAGGAACAGGTCTTTCTGGTTCTGACGCTCGTCATTGGCGCCCTTGTCGGCGCGGTCGTTGTCGCCTTCATTCTGCTTACCCAGCGTTTTGGCGTTCGCATCTACGCGGGGCACGCGGGCGCCTCTTGGCCCCGCTTTGTCATTCCGGTCGCTGGTTCGCTCGCGATGGGTTACCTCTTGTTTCGATTTTTCCCGGACGCGCGTGGCAGTGGTGTTCCCCAAACGAAAGCTGCTCTTTACGCTCGCGAGGGTCGCATCTCGCTTAGCACCGTTTTCGGAAAATTTTTCTGCACTTCGGCGACTCTTGCTTGCGGCATTCCCCTTGGCCGTGAAGGCCCTTCGGTTCAAGTGGGAGCCGGAATTGCCTCTGTCCTGGGCCGAAAACTCGGTCTGCGCCCGGAAAAAGTCAAAGCACTGATTCCGGTAGGTGCGGCAGCCGCTGTCGCCGCTGCTTTCAATACGCCGCTCGCTGCAGTTTTATTTGCTCTCGAAGAAGTTGTCGGCGACCTCCATGCGCCAGTGCTCGGTTTGGTGGTCCTTGCCTCCGCGACTTCGTGGGCTGTTCTCCGCATCCTTCTTGGCAACGCCCCGCTCTTCAAGGTCCCGGAGTACCAACTCGTTCACCCCATCGAACTGATTGCGTATGCAGTCCTCGGAATCGTCGGCGGATTGATTTCCGTTGCATTCAGCCGTTTGCTCTTGTGGTTGAGAAAGAAATTCCTCTCCTTTCCGCGTAGGACTGCGTGGTTCCATCCCGTTATTGGCGGACTCGTTGTCGGCGGCATCGGTTGGTTCGTCCCGCAGGTTCCCGGCGTTGGCTATATTCACGTCGGTGAAGCGCTCAACGGCGATCTTGCGCTGCGCGTCATGGTCTTGCTTCTTGTCCTGAAGTTTTTCGCCGTCGTCGTCAGCTATTCCTCCGGCAACGCCGGCGGCATCTTCGGCCCCAGTCTTTTTCTCGGAGCGATGCTCGGCGGAGTTGTTGGCACAGTCGCTCATCGCCTGATTCCCGGGTACGTCGGCGGCCCGGGTGCCTACGCACTCGTCGGCATGGGCACTGCCTTCGCCGGAATTGTCCGCGCGCCGATGACCAGCGTCGTAATGATTTTCGAAATCACCCGCGATTACGCCGTGATCGTTCCGCTGATGATTTCCAACCTTTTGAGTTTTTTCATTTCCGCGCGCCTTCAACCGAAGCCAATTTACGACGAACTCGCGAAGCAGGATGGCATCCATCTTCCGGGCGAAGAGCCGCACACCGGAGCGGGGCAAGTGCGGCTGGAGACAATTCTGCGTCCAGCGCTGGATCTTTTGCCCGCGGATCTTTCTCCATCCGTCGCGTTGGAGAAACTTCGTTCCAGCGGGTTCCGCGCGTTGCCGGTCCTAAGTGACCGCGGTGTCGAAGGCATGGTCAGCGTAGAATTGCTCCAACAAACGCAAGCAAGCGACGCCAAAACTTTGTCGCACCTGCTAGCGCCTGATTCTTTTCCCCATCTCCATCGCGACCATACCGTCGCACAAGCGCTTGACCGCATGGCAGCCTCGCGCATGGATCTGCTTCCCGTGGTTAGCCGCGCGAACATCCACCAGATCGAGGGCGTGGTCACACTGAGTGACGTTCTCGCGCGTTATGGAGTCTCAGCGTTGAAGGACTGATCCTGCTGCAACCAAGAAAACGGCATCTTTGAGTCCAGGATCGCGAAGAATGTACTGCCGATGTACATCGGAAAACGTCTAGAAACCGCCACCGCCGCCGCCGCCAAATCCCCCGCCGGAAGAACCGCCGCCACCCCCGCCGCTGCCGCTGAAACCCGAGCCTCCAGAACTGCGCGGCGCGGAAGTCATCACACTTCCCGCAACGGACGACATCGAGTTCAAATTGTTCACGAACATGTAAGGATAAAAACTTGGCCCAAAGCCGCCCTGATACCACGACGGCGGCTGCGTATAGATATTCTGAAACGCCTTGCTCCAGTTTTTCTCCACGCCGAGCGCCATCGCGAACGGCAGAAATTTCTCAAACATTTCCGGCGTCTTGACCGTCCGATTGAATCGGTCGGACTCCACATGTGCGAGGAAATCTTCAAATCCGAGAACGCCTTCAAGCGTTCGCGCGCCCGAAATGGTTCGCGCCGGCATGAACCATCCGAAAATACAAATAATCGCCGCGGTCAAAATGCCCGCCAAGATAAACGGCAGCGGCGCCATTCCCAATATCGTCGCCGCCGGCATCGCACCCCAGAGGCTCAGAAATCCGATAACAACTCCGCCCGCAACATACGCGGCCCGCACGCTGTCCGGTCTCCTCCGATAATATCCATGCTCGACCAGGGCGTCAAAAACGTAATTCTTGATACGCGGAACATTCTGGTAGAACTGATTGTGTAGATTCGAGAGTGGAATCGCTTCGCCTGCCGAAGCTCCTCCGGAGAAAATTCCCATCATCAATTCGCGCTCATGCGGCTTCAGCGAATTCCATTCAGCGTAGGATTTTTTCAGGTGGAAAACGTAATCCTTATCGTGGATGAGGCCCATCAGGCTGCTCGTGTTTTTTTCTTCGATTGAAAAATAGCCGCGCACGGCCAAATCCACGATGGCCGCCGTGATGTCGCGCATGTCCACCGAATTATCGGTCAGCGTGCCAACCTCACTTGGCGACAATCCATCGGGCGGCTCGTACTGCGCCGCAATCGGTCTCAGTCGCGGATCGCGGCCTTTCGTCCACCAAAGCCAGAACATTACCCCGAACGCTACGATGGGAAAAAAAAGCGGCCAGTTACTACGGAAAAACCAGGCACTGCGATCGAACGTGCTTGGCGCTTGGATCAATCCCTTGTCGAACGCGACCGCGACGGTTAAACCCTCGTGATACCCAAGCCGCGCAGTGGTATGGACTTCCACGCCATTTCCCACAACTTGCGCTTCCGCCTGTTTCCCGGTCGCGCCGTACGTGCCAGTAAAGAGGTTGGTCCGAATTCCCGTTGCGCCGACGGGAAGCGTGATATTCGCACTCGCGCTCGCAATCGGCACGTCCCACTCGTCGCCAGTCACATTCCAATAAAATTCGTCGTGATCGTCAAAAAAGCGAAGCGCGTCCGAAACTGTGTATTCAATTACGATCGTCTTCGTCGTATCCTCGGCGCCGGGAACGTAAATCTTCAGTTTCCGATAGTGCCGTACGCGGCTCGACTCATACTTCAGTTTTTCGCCGTTGCTGTCCGTGATTCGCTTAACATTCAGAAACAGCGAATAGTTCATTCCCTGCGGCGTGTTGTATTCAATTGGAATTTCTCGATAGATGCCATTCCAATGACCGATGAATCGGAACGTGATGTTTTCCGTCACATCTACCGTTCCGTCCTGCGAAACGGTCACCTGCTCGTCGAACCTCTCAACTCGCAGTTCGCGCGCGGAGAGGGACGTAGCGAACGAAACGAGCGCTACGAGGGCAGTGACCAAACGCGCTGCGCAGGCGAACAGCTTCTTGCTTACCGAAATTGTTTTTGCCAGGCTGAACATTCCCATGCTGGCGCTCAGGCCGTGGGCGTTGCCGGCGTATTAAAACTGACCTTCGGCGCTTCACGCTCCGCCGTCGCCGATACTTCAAAAAACTCGCGCGTCTTGAATCCCAGCATCCCGGCAAACAAATCTGTCGGAAACACTTGAATTTTGGTGTTCAGATCGCGCACCACCGCATTGTAATACCGCCGCGCGTTCTGCACCGTATCTTCAATCTGGCTCAGCGAATTTTGTAGCGAAGTAAAACTTTCAATCGCGCGCAATTGCGGATACGCTTCCGACAGCGCAAACAAACTCTTCAGCGTCCCGCTCAACATGTTTTCCGCTTCCGCCTTCTCGCCCGGCGATGTCGCGCTCATCGCGCGGTTTCGGGCATTGATCACTGCTTCCAGCGTGCCCTTTTCGTGGCCGGCATATCCCTTCACAGTTTCCACAAGGTTCGGAATCAAGTCATAGCGCCGCTTCAATTGCACATCAATATCGGCCCAGGCGTTGTCCGCCTGCACTTTCAGCCGCACCAGCCCGTTGTACATCCCGATCACCACAATCACGACCAGGACGAGCAATCCCAACACAACCCAACCGATCATAGTGACCTCACGCCGCTAAATTCCAACTTCGGATGAATCGAATATACGTGGCGCTGGCGGCGGTGTAAAGCAGGTGCCTTTGCACTCTTATCTGATCGTGCCAGCACCTATTTCTTTTTGTTGCCGCGCAGTTTTTCCGCGAGCGTAAACTCTTTTTGCGCTTCGGCCGCGTCGCCAGCTTTTTGCGGCGCCAACCCAAGATTCCCATGGAAGTCCGGTTCGTCCGGCACTAGTATCAACGCTCGCCGGAACGCCACTGCCGCTTCCTCATGCCGCCTTGCCTGCAACAGCGTTCCGCCAAAGTTCGCCTTCAAATTCAACGGATTCGAAGCTAGCACTTGCTGAAACTCTGCAATCGCATCCGTAAACTTTCTCTCGCGCTTCAGCATCTCAGCGAAGCCATCCAATACCGCACCCTCGATCGCTCCTACCGGGCTTGAGCTTTCCTGAACTCTCGCTCTCTGTTCGACCAAAGGACTAGGTCCATTCAGGTTATCCCTCCACGCATTTTTTCTTATCGCAAATTACAAAAGTTCCCGGATTGTCGCCGCTCGCGCCGCTCACTAATCTCTCCGCGACGAACGGAATCGTGTCACACGTTGTGTTCGACTAGTTGAGTCTTCTCGTGTTGCCTATTTCCAACGTCCTACACAT
>DATLVG010000068.1:0-11110 GCA_035577625.1 Candidatus Dormiibacterota bacterium | reverse complement strand
ATAGAGAAATACCCTGTATTTGGCAGTCTTCGAAAGGCTTGGGACTTGCAAGAGCCGAATACAAACAGGCGAGGTGGCCAGGTCCTCGTAATCCTCGCCGGTACGATTTTCCTCCTTCACGCCGCAATCCTGACTCTTGGGCCGCGTCTGCGCGGCGAAGTGCTTTACTCCAACGCGGTCCAGCTCGCAAGCGCCTTGCTCGCGATGACCGCTTGCATTTACGTTTCGCGGCGCACCGAGGCGTTTGCCAAGCATTTCTGGGGGTTTGCCGCGGCCGGATTCGGAGTTTGGAGTCTGGCGCAAATTGTTGCGGGGTACTACGACAGCATTCTGCATCGGTCCACGAATCAGCCCTGGCCGAGCGATATCCTCTTCTTCGTGGCCATGGTTCCCGCGCTGATGACTCTCTTTATCGACCAGGAACTCGGATTTCAATGGAAACAGTGGCCGCGCGTATTCGATCTGTTTCAGTTGATTATCCTGACGGTGGCCGCCTACCTGTTTACTTTCGAAAATCCGACAGCCTGGAAAGAAGGGTGGGGGCCGGTAGGCCAATATTCCTGGGCGCCGGATGCGGTGCGGGACGCGGTTTTTTTTGTCGTGTTCCTCGTGAGCTCGTTTCACTCCACGCAAAAAGCCGCGCGGACGCTCTACCGCTACTTTGCGATTTTTCTCTTCGTGTATCTCGCAGGGGAATTTCCATATCTCTACTTGCAAGCGAACCATAACCTCCAGACAGGAACATTCTGGGATTTTGCCTGGAGCGCGCCGTTCCTGATAGCCACTGTACTG
This sequence comes from Candidatus Dormiibacterota bacterium, assembly GCA_035577625.1. Classification (GTDB taxonomy): domain Bacteria; phylum Acidobacteriota; class Terriglobia; order Acidiferrales; family UBA7541; genus Acidiferrum. Next base: position 10,318 of record DATLVG010000068.1, on the reverse strand, counting down.
GCTGTGACGATTCGCCCCGAGAACATGGCGGCTCAGGCGAAAATCGCGCCGGCCACCGAGGGGAAGCGGTGGGGCCGATGGGGGCTCGTACACATTACCTCTCTGGTCTTCCCGTTGCTGGTCTTGCTCATGGCCGCAGGGCTCGCGGAAAAACAACTTGTCACCGTCAGCTTCCTGGTGTTTTTTTCATTTTCCTGTTCCGTGGCGAGAATTCTGTTCGCGGAACACCAACAGTCGGAGGCGGCGAGGGCGCTGGAAGAAAGCAACGCCTTGCTCAATTCGGTGTTCGAAGGCACTGGCGACGCCCTATACGTCAAAGATCTGGAGGGCCGCTACGTCATCGTGAACAAGACATATGCGGACTTTCTCCATCTTTCGGTGCGGGACGTGGTTGGGAAAACCGTGACTCAATTGATTGATCCGGAAACGGCAAAGCGGATCGCCGCGCAGGACCGCGAAGTGATGGAAGCGGGCACCGGTCGAAGATTCGAATACGATGCCGTCCTGGACGGACAAACGCACCATCTGTTGACTGCGAAGGCGCCACAGAGAGACGCCACAGGGAAAGTTGTGGGAGTGATTGGCGTCCTTCGCGACATCACCGAATACCGCCAAATGGAAGACCGCCTGCGCCAGTCGCAAAAAATGGAAGCCATCGGAACGCTTGCGGGCGGGGTCGCGCACGATTTCAACAACTTGCTCACCGTGATCAATGGCTACAGCTCAATCCTGTCCGACACCCTTCCCGACGACGCAAAACTCTGCGGCCACGTAGACCAAATCCAGAAAGCGGCTGAACGCGCTATGGCGCTCACGCGACAGCTCCTAGCTTTCAGCAGAAAGCAAACTATCCAACCTGGCCAGCTCAAGCTGAATCACGTCATAGCAGGAATGGAGAAACTCCTTCGCCGGCTGATCGGCGAAGACATCTCGATCAAAACAGAGCTCACGCCCGAACTGGGCACCGTCCTTGCTGACGCGGGCCAAATGGAGCAGGTTATTCTGAATCTCGCCGTCAATGCGCGCGATGCGATGCCTCACGGCGGGCAGCTCACGTTCGAAACACGAAACCTGGAAGCGGGTGACGGCGCCATTGCCGCAAACAGCATGCCGCCCGGCCGTTACGTCGAATTTGTCGTAAGGGATAGCGGCATCGGCATGGACCTACAGGTGCAAACTCGGCTATTCGAACCATTTTTCACCACAAAGCCCCCGGGAAAAGGAACCGGTCTGGGCCTTTCCACGGTTTACGGAATCTTGAAACAGGCCAACGGAAGCATCACTTTCACCAGCCAGCCCGGCCAAGGCACAACGTTCCGCGTGTATCTGCCTCGGACCGATTCGGCGCCCGCCGCTTCCCTGACCTCACACCCAGCCAATCCGGCGCTGGATGGGCGTGAGAGCGTCTTGCTCGTTGAAGACGACCAGGCCGTGTGTAATCTCGTTCGAGCCGTTCTTACCTCCCACGGCTATTCGGTCGTCTGTCCCGAACACCCGCAAAAGGCCGAGGAGGTTTTTGAACAACACGGCCAGCATTTCGATCTGTTGCTTTCCGATGTGGTGATGCCTGAAATCAGTGGAACGGAATTGGCAAAACGTCTCTGCGCAAAGAATCCCAAGCTTAAGGTATTGCTGATGTCCGGTTATATCGGGGACGCCATCACCAGGAAAGGTATTCAGGACCAGGAAGTAGGCTTCTTGCAGAAGCCGTTCGCTCCAACGGTCTTGGCCAGAAAAGTGCGGGAAGTGTTGGACGGTTCCGGGGTAAGAGAGTCCTGACGCTTCGTCAACGCCGTGCCCGGTCCTGCCTCAGAGCCTCTTCGATCAGATGATCCAGCTCATCGCGTTTGAGCGTGACTTCATCAGCGACACCATCTTCGCTGTCGCTGGTCACCGGCAATTCGCAAGCCGCACCAGGCGGCGCTGCAACACCGTATCGCGAGCGAGCCGCCATCAGCTTGGCGACTTCGCGTGAAGAGAGCAGCTTTGGCGTGCCTGCGTTCTCTGCAGCCAGCAAGATCTTGGCGAAATGTTCGACGGTCTCCATGCGATAGAAAGCCGTCAGCAGATCCGGCCCGCAGGTGACGGCTCCATGATTGGCCAGCAGCAACGCGTCGTAACTTTCCACAAAGGGTTCGAGCGCCTGGCTCAAGTCGGGCGTGCCCGGCGTCGCGTAGCGCACGAGTGGCACCTGACCCAGACCGATGATCACTTCGGGCAAGAGCGCTTGATCCAGGGCCCGGCCGGCACTGGCAAATCCCGTCGCCGTAATCGGATGCGCGTGGCACACCGCCTTCACGTCCGGTCTCATCCGGTAAAAAAGTAGATGCATCAGGATTTCGGACGACATTTTGCGCTCGCCAATGCATTTGTGGCCGTCAAGATCCGTGATAACCAAATCTTCCGGCGAGAGACACCCTTTGTTCATGCAGGTTGGTGTGGTGAGGACTCGTCCATCGGCAAGGCGGACGGACACATTACCTTCGCACGCAACGATGTACTCGTGCTCGTACATCCACCGCCCGACAATACAGATATCGTGGCGATGCTCTTCTTCCGTCTTGGCGTGGCCGGCCAACACCGTGCTCGGGTTCACGGAGCGCGCTCCTTCCCCGCGCGGCATTATCTACCGTGCTTGCGGGTTTGCAAGTTTTTTTTTCGCCCAACGCACGAGAGGACAGAACTCGCGCGCGACCTGTTCGGGCGACGTCAACGGCTAGCGAGAAAGACTACGCGTAAATGCCCCTCATTTTCAATGCTTTTGCTACGCGGTCAATGGCCACCATGTAGGCGGCGATTCGGTTGTTCACTTTGTGGGTTTCTGCATACCGTACCACCTGGTCGAACGCATTCTCCATGACGTCGAGCAACCGCTCGTTTACTTCGCTTTCCCGCCAAAAGAAGCCCTGCCGGTCTTGCACCCATTCGAAGTAGCTGACCGTCACACCACCGGCGTTTCCAAGAATATCGGGTATCGTGAATACGCCTTTCGCATCAATAATTGCGTCGGCTTGCCACGTCGTCGGACCGTTGGCGCCTTCGCACATGATTTTCGCTTGCACCTGCGAGGCATTTTTCTCGGTGATCTGGTTTTCGATCGCCGCGGGAATCAGCACGTCGCACTTCTGGAAAAGCACGTCGCGCGAGCTCATTTTCGTTCCGCCAGCCGGGTAATCCTGCAGCGGCTTTTTCTGGTTATAGACCCAATCAATGACCTTGGGCACATCGAATCCGCTTTCGTTGTAGAGACCGCCGCCGATGTCGGCAAGCCCGATGATTTTATAGCCGGCCTTCTGCATCAGGTCCGCTGCCATCGAACCGACATTGCCGAAGCCTTGAATAACGACCCGCGTCTCGTCTTTCTTCAAGCCGAGCTTTGCCAGCGCTTTGTCGCAGCAAATCATCACGCCGCGTCCCGTCGCTTCGCGCCGGCCGCGCGAGCCGCCCAGTTCGATTGGCTTCCCGGTTACAACCGCCGTCGTAGCCTGCCGGTGATGCATCGAGTAAGTGTCCATCACCCACGCCATCGTCTGCTCGCCCGTGCCCACATCCGGCGCTGGAATATCGCGCTCCGGCCCAAGCCAATCAACGAGTTCGGCGGTGTAGCGGCGCGTCAAACGTTCCAGTTCGCCGCGCGACATCTTGCTCGGATTACAGATAATTCCGCCCTTCGCTCCGCCAAACGGAATATCCACCACTGCACACTTCCACGTCATCCACGTCGCCAGCGCGCGCACTTCATCCAGCGAAACATCCGGCGCGAATCGAATTCCGCCTTTGCCCGGACCGCGCACCGTGGAATGCAAAACGCGGTAACCGGTGAAGACTTCCAGCGTTCCGTTGTCCAGTCCCACTGGAATGTACAGCGTGATCTCTTTGCTCGGATATTTTAAGTACCGGTAAATTCCCTGCTCTAAACCCAGCTTCTGTGCCGCTACCTCAAAACGCGCTTCGGCGTTTTGGTAGACATTCATCTCTTCCGGGGCCGGCAGTTGCGACATGCGAGACTCTCCTTGTTCACTTCACGCTCCGGCGCGTGCCTATGGCTCTGCCGGTTTCAATATTCCAGTTTTAAAAAAAATAACTGATTGCAAGGCTCAAACAGCGGAGTTCGGCGGGCTACCCACCCGTCGTGCCTGCCATTTGGCCGGGAAGGCAGTATACGAAGCAATTCCGCCTCCTCGCAAGTTACGGGCGATAACCCTTTGGCGATTCCTTCGCGCCGCCCTCTTTCGACCAGGTCCATCGCTGGCCGATTCTCGGTACCCTCCATCACGCCTCCGGCATCCAATCGCCCGGTCCATAGTTCATTAGAGAGGTAGACTTTCCATGGCAAAAATGAAGGCAGTCCAGGTTTCCAAGGCCGGCGGCGATTTCGAACTTGTTGAACGCGAAATTCCGCAGCCGGGTCCTGGGCAAGTGCGTATCAAGGTCCAGGCTTGCGGTATCTGTTTCAGCGACCATCTCACCAAAGACGGTATATTCCCCGGCATCCAATATCCTCGCGTTCCCGGCCATGAAGTCGCCGGCATCGTTGATGAACCCGGCCCTGGCGTCGCCAATTGGAAGAAAGGCCAGCGCGTCGGAATCGGATGGCACGGCGGCCACGACTTCACGTGCCCAGCGTGCCGCGAAGGCGATTTCGTCACCTGCCAGAATGAAAGAATCACGGGTATCCACTTCGATGGCGGCTACCAGGAGTACATGCTCGCTCCTGCCGAAGGCCTCGCCGCAATTCCCGAGGGCTTGGATCCAGCAGAGGCCGGTCCGCTCCTTTGCGCCGGTATCACAACGTTTAACGCGCTTCGCCATAGCGGAGCTGGCCCAGGCGATCTCGTCGCTGTACAAGGCATCGGCGGCCTCGGCCATCTCGGCGTGCAGTGGGCTAACAAATTTGGCTATCGTGTCGCGGCCGTTGGACGTGGCCCGGAAAACGGCGATCTTGCCAAAAAGCTCGGCGCGCACATTTACATCGATAGCAAAAACAGCGATGCCGCCGCGGAATTGCAAAAACTGGGCGGCGCAAAAGTGATCCTCGCCACGGCGCCGAATTCTAAATCGATGTCCGATCTTTTCCCCGGACTCAGCCGTAACGGTTCGATGGTCGTCGTCGGTGCGGGAACGGGCAACATCGAAGTGTCGCCTTTCGTGCTCTTGCTTGGAAAGCGGCGCTTGCAGGGTTGGGCCTCTGGCACCGCCGCTGATTCCGAAGACACCATGCGCTTCGCCACTCTTACTGGGGTTCGCCCAATGATCGAAAAATTTCCGTTGGAAAAAGCCGCTGAGGCCTACGAACGCATGAATAGCGGCCACGCGCAATTCCGCGTCGTGCTCACGATGTAGTTTTGTGTTGGTTTGCCGCGTGCCAACTACTGCAGGCGGAATTGGACAGTTACGACCAGGTGCATGGACACTGCCTTGCCATCCAGCGTGGCAGGCTTGTATTTCCATTGGCGCAGCGAATCCATCGCCGACTGATGCAGCAACACCGGTCCGCCGACGACTTTCATGCTCGTTACTCGGCCGTTCTCGTCAATCAACGCATCAATTTTGACATCGCCGGAAACTCTCTGGCTCCGTGCAAGTTGAGGATAAACCGGGGGCACGGACGAAATCAGCTGCACCGGCTTCACTTCCCCGCCAACGGAAATCGGCGCCGCCGGCTGGCTTCCATGCGACGCGGTCAGTCCTGTGGCCAACGGGCCGACGTTGTTCGCCTCGTTATTTTCCAACGCGATACCGGGGTCGGCTTCACTCGAAATTGACGAAGCGTTTCCGCGCTTCATCTTTGGTGCCGCAAGACGCATCTGGCTGAACGCTGATTTGCGCGGCTCTTCTACCGGAGGAGGATCAATCGCTCGAGTCGCAACAGAAGTCGGCACGGCCGCCGGTTTCCCGCCGTCTCGCGTGTTCGGAACTTTTTGCACGTCCATCGCCGGCGTCACAGATGCCTTCTGACTGGTTTCCGGCTGCGTGCTCACCGGACTCGGTGTGGAGAATGCCTTCCCCGCTGCGGGAATAGACGTCGAAGCAAGATATTTCTGTTGAGGCTCGGGATTCGTCGCTGCAGGTTCCACTAGTTGTGGCTGCAGCGCCGGCGCTGGCGCCGCCGCCTTCGCCGACACGGTGCCCGATTGCTGTGTGTACCACCACCCGCCGCCCGCTGCCAAAATCAGAGTCGCCGCGACCAAACCAATCCACAATCCCTTTTTGCCACCGCTCGCCGGTTCGCTTGAATTCTCGTCAGTTGATTGAAACAGGCTCGAACTGAAATTCGGAACTTCGTTCGTCTCGGACGTTTCCGGAGCAACTTCAATGCTGTTACCAAAACTGTGGACTTCAGCCGCCACGGGAGCTTCTGTTTCCGCTGGTCTTTCCACCGGCTCGGCGGTCAACGGCATAATCTGAACCGGCGCCGAGGACACGACCGGTGGCGGGATCGCTGCTGCTGGTTGGCTCGCTGCATTGCGCGCCAACGGTTCGAGCCAGGAAGGAATCTTCACTTCTTCGTCTTGCATCGCACCCGAAGATTTTTGTTTCTGTGCAGCGGGCGTCAGATTCAGAGGTTCGAATGGCTTTGCCGCTTGCACCGGCTCCGCTTTTGCAAATTCAATCACCTTCGCACTTGCCTCGGAGATAGCTGGCTTATCTGCGCTTGAATTGCCAGACTCTGCCTGCTTCGACTCCCCTTCCGCAAACACCATGCTCGAGAGCTGCCCTTGCAGACGCGCCGTCTCTTTCTTCAATTCCTCGGAAGCGTTTGGCGCGGGAGCCGTGTTCACCGGCGTTACACTCGGCGCAATGACGCTCGGTGCCGCGGCGATGGGAGCTGGCGGCGCAACCGGTTTCGCTTCTTGAACAGGCAGCACAGTTTTTGCCTCGCCAGAAATCGCAACCGGCATCGGCTTCACTGGAGCTGCGGCGTTCGGCACAGAAGCTACCGCGCGATCGCCCGGGAATCGCATGCCCCAAAATCCAACCGCTGGTTCCGTAAACTCCAATTCCACGTAACCGCTCACGCTGCGGTAGTTCTTTGACTTCACTACCTGGCACACGACTTCTTTTTTCGTCTTCTCGTTCGTCAGGAAAAGCAATTGCCCCGGCGCCACGGTTGAAGTCAATCGGATCACTGCGCCGTTGCCGAACACCAGCACCGTCTGCGTCGTTTCCGAAAATGGTTCGCGCTTGTCGCTTCCTTCCACAGCTCGCGCACCATTCACGGTAACGGCGATTTCCAGCGCCACGGGCTGCACTTTCGGTTGCGTTGCGCTCACGGTCGACGCCGGTGCTGCTGAATTCTGGACTTCGGGCTCTTTTGCAATTGGGGACATGGCACTCGCTCGCTGGGTCTAAAGTCCACGCATTCCGCACGCCGCGGTCTTCCGCGTGGTCCTCTATATATTCACGCTTCGCCGAAGCGTCCGGCGATAGTACACGCGTACTACCGGTAAACCTGTCCGCAGGGACAGGGAGTGTTTGTCGCTAAATTATTTCCAAAGGGAAAATTATTTCAACGGTGGCTTAAAGCGTTCGTCAATTTCCACTTGATAGCCCGTGACCATTTTGTTCGTTTCGTTCGCCATCCCGATCACGGCCTGCAATTCCTTGAACATTTCCGGCGTCATTCCCTTCTTGAACGCCGATGCCGTGTGCGACGCGATGCAATAATGGCAGTTGTTCGTCACGCTCACCGCCACGTAAATCAATTCCTTCGTCAACGGATCCAGCGCGCCCGGCCCCATGATCGCTTTCAAACTTTCCCAAGTCCTCCTCAGCGCCGCGGGATCGTGCGCAATCGCTTTCCAGAAATTATTGATCCAGTCCGTCTTTCGCGTCGCCATAATGTCGTCGTAGATCGCGCGCACTTCCGCGCTCGCCTCGTTATATTCAATCAATCCAAACGTGGACATCGCCTTCTCCTTGCCGTTCGTGCAATCCATTTGCCTTCAAAACTTAACAGGAACTGCCCGACCTCGGCCAGTCGCGCCGGGTGCGGTGCGAGTTTTTCGCACCGCATTTTGCTCTCTATTATTTTGACGTTCAGTAATCTCAAACTTCTTGACATGTAGCGAATAAAAGGCGAATATCTTCGCCTTGAGGCTCGCCTCTACCTCACTCGCAGGAAATTGTAAGGAGCTCTCCCGTGTCCGCCGTTGCAACGCTTTCTCCTTTCCTTTCCGCTCTTTCTCTTCACTGGGGATACACCTCCTTTCGCCCGGGCCAGGAAGAAATCGCTGCCTCCATCGTGAGCGGACGCGACGCCTGCGTCGTAATGCCCACCGGTGGCGGCAAATCCCTGTGCTATCAACTTCCCGCCGCGCTCGCCGACCGCCGCACCGCCATCGTTATTTCGCCTCTCATCGCCCTCATGCAAGACCAAGTCGCGCAGCTCGACGAAATGGGCATACCCGCCGCTGTCCTCAATAGTTCGCAATCGCCTTCTCAGCGCGACGCCGTCCGTCGCAAGGCACAATCCGGCTGCTATCGTCTTCTCTATCTGTCTCCCGAAGCCATCGCACAAGAAGGCGCCCTTCGCTGGCTCAAGTCCCTCGCACTCTCCTTCTTCGTTATCGACGAAGCGCACTGCATCTCCGAATGGGGCCACGATTTCCGCCCGGAGTATCGGCTGCTCGGCCGCTTGCGCCGCGAATTTCCCGACTTACCCATCGCCGCTTTTACCGCTAGCGCCACGCAGCACGTTCGCCACGATATCGTCAGCCAGCTTGGTCTCCGCGATCCGTTCAAATTCATCGCCAGCTTTTATCGCCCCAATCTCCGCTATCTGGTTCGTGAATGCACGCGCACCGAACAGGAAGCCATCCTCCTCGATTCGCTCCGGTCGCTTGAAGAAGGCAGCGCCATCGTCTACGCGTCCACGATCAAGCGCGTCGAGCTAATTCAGGAATTTCTCAAAGAGAATAAAATCGACGCCGTCGCCTACCACGGGAAAATGGATTCGGCCGAGCGCCGCAAAAACCAGCAGTTGTGGTCGGCAGACGAAGTGCGCGTTGTAGTTGGCACCGTGGCTTTCGGGCTCGGCATCAACAAGCCCGGCGTGCGAAAAGTGATTCATCTCGCGCTGCCCAAAAGCATCGAGCAGTATTACCAGGAAGCGGGCCGCGCCGGCCGCGACGGAAACGGCGCCGATTGCCTACTGCTTTGGCAAAAACGCGACCAGGCAACGATCGGCTTTTTCATTTCTCAGATCGGCGATGACCAGGAAAAAGAGCGTGCATGGCGACGCTTTCACGAGATCCGGGACTTCGTCGACCGCGACATCTGCCGTCAATTCGGAATTTGCTCGCACTTCGGCGAACGCCCCAGATGGACTTCCTGCGAAAAATGCGACATCTGTGCTGGACTGCCTGATTCAATTGAGCGAGCAGGTTACGCGGACACGGGTCGAACAAGCGTTGCGACATCGGAAACGCCTTCGGTGGCAAACAGCGACTTGCGCGAAGCTCTTCGCCAGTGGCGGCTTGAGACCTCCCGTGCAAAGCAAGTCAGCGCGTTCGTCATTCTCTTCAATTCCAGTCTCGACGAACTCTGTGAGAAGCAGCCCTCCACTCCTGATGAACTGCGGAGAATTTCTGGATTTGGTCCGAAAAAAACCGAGCGCTATGGCAAAGAAGTTCTTGAGATCATCGAGCGATCTCGCACAATTCCCCCGGTTAACGTCACAATCAAAGAAAAGCGACCGATGCCGCTCGCCGCGCCTGAGTGAGAGACGCTCGGCTTGCTGAGCGACGGCTGCGACCTCGCCGAAATCGCCACCAGACGCCAAGTCTAATTGCAAACCGTTCTCGTCAACGTTGCCGAACTTGTCGCCAGGCGCGAATATCCCTATCGTTCGGAGTGGTTGCCTCACGACCGTTTACAACGAGATTTCCGCGGCGGGTGCCGCAACCGGCTGGCAGCGCCTCAAGCCGATAAAAAGAACTTCTCTCCGTGGAAATCACTTACGGCGAAATTCGATTAGTCGCCGCGCATCGACGAGCGCAAGCGGCGCAGTACCGGTCGGCGGCACGCTTGTAATGGAAACTCTCCTCGGGCCGATGTTTGCGGACAAGTCCTCGCTGCTTGCCCTGCAGCCGGATTGGCAGCCCGCGGGCAATCCAAATTTCGCGTTGAAGGATTTTGTGAAATTCGCGCTCGGTCTGCAGAGATCTTCGCGCGCGGAACCGTTCGACGCTTTTTGTTAGTGTCCTGGCTTCGAGGCGACCATCGCGCGCAACAGCCATTTTTTCAATACCGGCACCGAATACGCCGGCAACTCTTCGAACGTTGCGCCCATGCCGATATTCGGCTGGTTGTAAAC
>DATLVG010000067.1:0-5476 GCA_035577625.1 Candidatus Dormiibacterota bacterium | reverse complement strand
TTGCCGCATCTGCGGCCGCGCGCGCGCCTACATTCGCAAGTTTCAAATGTGCCGTATCTGCTTCCGCGGCATGGCGCTCAAGGGAGAAATCCCCGGCGTAACGAAAGCCAGCTGGTAAACGGACAGAGGAGACGACCAGGAGAGTTATGCAGACCGATCCAATTGCCGATTTTCTGACGAGCATCCGCAACGCCGCCGCCGCGAAGCACCAGCGCGTCGATGTGCCTGCGTCGAAGCTCAAGAGCGAAATTGCCCGCATCCTGAAGGAAGAAGGCTATATCTCGACCTTCAAGACTGTGGACGAAAACAAGACGCACAAGATGCTCCGCGTATTTCTCAAGTACACGCCGGACCGTCGCAGCGTCATCAGCGGCCTCAAGCGCATTTCGCGCCCTGGCGCGCGCTGCTACGTCGGTGCGATGGACGTCAAGCCCGTCGTCGGCGGGCTCGGCATCAGCATCGTCACCACGCCGAAAGGCCTGATGACCGGTCGCGCCGCCAAGAAAGCTAAAATCGGCGGCGAGCTGCTTTGTGAGGTTTGGTAATTAGTTTTTTCTGAACAAAATTTTTGTGAAGGGTTTTACAGAAAAATGTCACGTATAGGCAACAAACCGATTCCCGTACCATCTGGCGTAAAGATCGCCATCGCCGCGGACAAAATTGATGTCCAGGGCCCCAAAGGCAAACTGAGCGTCGCCGTCCCGTACGGCATCTCCTTCGAGCAGAAGGACGGCATCTTGAACGTCAAGCGCGCCGCAGACGATCATCGCGCCGTGCACGGTCTCGCTCGCGCGCTCGTCGCCAACGCGGTTCATGGCGTCACGCTCGGCTTCAAGAAAGATCTCGATATCGTCGGCGTCGGATACCGCGCCGAGCTCAAGGGCAAGATCGTTGCCTTCGCGCTCGGCAAGTCGCATCCGGTCGAATTTCCGATTCCGGAAGGCATCCAGATCGCCGTGGATAAGCAGACGCACCTCGTCGTGACCGGTGCGGACAAAGCGCAGGTCGGCCAAGTTGCCGCCGATCTTCGTTCGCTCCGTCCGCCCGATCCGTACAAGCAGAAGGGCGTTCGCATCACCGGGGAGCGTCTCAAGAAGAAGGCCGGCAAAGCGGGCGCAAAAGCCGGAGCGTAATCGCGGCAAGGCCCCGGGCTGTAGCCCGATAGAGAGATTGAAGAGGAGAAAGCTGTGGCTTCAACACCAGTTCGCAGGTTATCGAGATCGGCAAAGCGCGAGCGCATTCATCAGCGCGTTCGCCTCACTGTGGTCGGCAGTTCTGAGCGTCCGCGCCTTTGCGTGTACCGCTCCATCGGCCACATCTACGCCCAGGTCATTGACGATCGCGCCGGCAAGACGCTCGTCTCCGCCAGCTCCAATGACGGCAAGACCAAGGAATCGCTCAAGGGCGGTGGCAACATCTCTGCGGCCAAAGTTGTCGGCAAAGCAATCGCCGAACGTGCTAAAGCTGCCGGAATCGAAAAGGTCGTGTTTGATCGCGGCGGATACAAGTATCACGGCCGCGTGAAGGCGCTCGCAGATGCGGCGCGGGAAGCGGGGTTAAAGTTCTAAGCCTATGTCGAAGCAAATTCTAAGGGAGAGTCTTGCGGTTCGCCGGCTGCTTTCAGTCAATCCAGCCGAGTTGAAGGACGACGTTGTCGCCATCAACCGCGTCACCAAAGTCGTCAAGGGCGGCAAGAACCTCAGCTTTTCCGCGCTTGTCGTCGTTGGCGACAATCACGGCCATGCCGGCTTCGGAATGGGCAAAGCCCGCGAAGTTCCGATGGCCATTAAAAAGGGTATCGAGCAAGCCAAGAAAAATTTGATTCAGCTGAATCTCAAGGGCACCACGATTCCGCATCAGGTGATTGGCCGTTACGGCTCGGCGCAGGTTCTGCTCAAGCCCGCGGCGGAAGGCACCGGCGTCATCGCCGGAGGCCCGGTTCGCAAGGTCATGCAGGTTGCCGGCATTCACAACGTTCTGACGAAGTCTATCGGCACGTCGAATCCGCACAACGTTATCAAGGCCACCTTTGCGGCGCTTCTCGGCCTCAAGGATGCCGCGCAAGTCGCGGAAACCCGTACCAAGACCGTTGAAGAGATCACCGGAAAGTCGAAAGAAAAGGCGGCGGGTGAGAACTAATGTCGGCTCAGAAAAAAACAGCGTCCTCCGGGACCGTCAAGATTAAGTGGGTGGTCAGCTTTATCAGCTGCACCGACGACATGCGGCAGACGATTCGCGGCCTCGGCTTGCGCCGTCTGCATCAAGTCGTCGAGCGCCAGGACACGCCGGAAACACGCGGCATGATCCATAAAGTGCGCCATCTCGTGGAAGTGGTGAAATAAGTCATGGCAAAGAAGAAGGAAGAGAAAAAATCCATCGTCAGCCTTTCGACTCTTCGTCCCCCGCGCGGCTCCCGCAAGAAGAAAGTCCGCGTCGGCCGCGGTATGGGCTCGAAGCTCGGCAAGACGTCCGGCTCCGGTAACAAAGGTCAAAAGTCGCGGCGCGGCTATTCCCGCCGTCGCGGTTTTGAAGGCGGCCAGATGCCTTTGCATCGCCGTGTTCCGAAGCGCGGCTTTCACAATCCGTTCGGCTCGACGTTTGCCGTCATCAATATCGAAGAGCTCAACGCGTTTCCCGCAGGCGAAACCGTTACGCCAGATTTGCTTCGCGCGCACGGTTTTGTTCGCACCACGGAGCAGGTAAAAATTCTGGGCGACGGTGAACTGAAAACCAAGCTGGCCGTGCACGCTCACGCTTTTAGCGCCTCCGCCAAGGAGAAGATCACCAAGGCCGGCGGCTCGTTTGAGGTTTTGGCATAAAGAGGATCCCAAGGGACTAGCATGAACCGATTCCTCCAGGCACTCTCGAATCTCTTCCGCATCGAAGATCTGCGGAAGCGCGTCCTATTTACGCTGGCTCTGTTGGCGGTGTACCGCATCGGCGCGCACATTCCCACGCCGGGAATTAATAAAGACGTCCTGGAACTCTATTTCCAGCAAGCGCAGAACTCCGCGCTCGGCATCTTCGACCTGTTCAGTGGCGGTAACCTTCGCCGCCTCACGATTTTTGCACTCGGCATCATGCCGTACATCACCTCGTCGATCATCTTGCAGTTGATGACCGTCGTGTTCCCGTATCTCGAGCGGCTGCAAAAAGAAGGCGAACTGGGCCGTCGCAAGATTACGCAATATACGCGTTATTTGACGGTCGCGCTGAGCATCATTCAGTCGCTTTCGATCGCCGCCACACTGCAGAATGCCACTGGCCCGAACAATCAATCGTTTGTCTATCATCCTGGATGGGGTTTTACCTGGATGACGGTATTGACGCTGACCACCGGTTCCGCCTTCATCATGTGGCTTGGCGAACAGATCAGCGAACGCGGCATCGGTAACGGCATGTCGCTCATCATCTTTGTCGGCATCGTTGTCGGCTTGCCTCGCGCCATCGTCAACCTTTTCGAGCTTGTGAAAACGCAGCAGTGGGGACCGCTCAGCATCCTCGTTCTTGCTCTGCTCCTCATATTCATGATCGCGGTCGTCGCCTTCATCGTTCTTGTTGAAGGCGGTCAACGCCGTATCCCTGTTCAGTATGCCAAGCGCGTCGTAGGGCGCCGCGTCATGGGCGGCCAGTCCTCATACTTGCCGCTGCGCGTCAATTCCGGCGGCGTCATTCCGCCGATTTTTGCCAGTTCGTTGCTTGCATTTCCGCCGACGATCGCGTTGGTCCTCAAGAACAAGTGGCCGTTTGTGGACAACATCGTTAACTACATCAAGTTCGGTGAACCGCTCTACAACCTGCTTTACGTCGTCATGATCCTGGCGTTCGCCTTTTTCTACATCGGCATCGTTTTCAATCCGACCGAACTAGCCGACAACATGCGCAAAAATGGCGGCTTCATTCCTGGAATTCGTCCGGGCCGCAACACCAGCGAGTACGTCAGCAAAATCTTGAAGCGTCTCACGCTTGTCGGCGCCGTGTACCTCGCCATCATATGCCTGCTGCCGGAATGGATGCTTACCGGTATTCACTTCAATCACATTGGTTGGGGCGTCGGCGCCTGGTTTGACCGCCATATCTCACCGATCGTTTTGAACGGCATGGGCGTGAACTTTTATTTCGGCGGTACGTCACTTTTGATCGTTGTCGGTGTCGCGATGGACACCGTCCAGCAACTGGAAGCGCAGCTCGTCATGCGCAACTACGAAGGGTTTGCTCGGAAGGGCCGGATTCGCGGCCGGCGGTAATGGAAGCGCACGGAGCGGCGGGGCAGGTGCGCCCGCATGGACATCTGGACCGTGCTGTGATTTTTCTCGGGCCTCCGGGCGCGGGAAAAGGTACGCAGGCGAAAGTGCTGGCGAAGTATTTCGGCGCGCCGCATCTTTCGACGGGCGACATGCTTCGCGAGCACGTCGAGCACGGCACTTCGCTCGGCTTGCAGGCGCAGCCGATTATGTCGCGCGGGGAGCTGGTGCCCGATTCGCTCGTGCTGAAGATGGTGGCCGAACGTATCGAGCGGCCCGATTGTACGCACGGTTTTGTGTTCGACGGGTTTCCGCGAACGGTGGCGCAGGCGCAGTACCTGGGCCAGTTGCTCGTGGAGCACGGTTCGCGGCGGCCGATCGTGATTCATCTGGTGATCGATCTGCCGCTGCTGATGAAACGGCTCACCGGGCGCAGGCTCTGTAAGGTTGGCGGAGAGATTTACAATATTTACGATAATCCGCCAAAGGTTGCAGGGAAGTGCGATATCGACGGCGGCGAGTTGATTCAGCGGCCGGACGATAGCGAGGAAGTGATCTCGCCGCGGCTTAAGGCGTACGAGAGACAAACGTCGCCCCTGGTCGCGTATTACAAACGGCTTGGTTTGCTGCACCCGGTGGATGCGGCGAAGAGCGTGGAAGAAGTGAAGCAACAGGTTTTGCAGAGCGTGTTGAGCGGAAAGCGGGCGCACTAGGAAACATGGCGATTCACTTGCGCAGCGCCGAAGAGCTCGAAAAGATGCACCGCGCGGGACTGGTTGTTCACGAGGTGCTGCAAGCTCTGCGGAAATTTGTAAGGCCCGGAATGACGACGATGGACCTCGAGGAAGAAGCCCGGAGGCTCATCGCTGGAAAACCAGGCAAGCCGGCGTTCAAAGGATATCGGGGTTATCCCTGTGTTCTTTGCACTTCGGTGAACAGTGAAATCGTTCACGGGATTCCGTCGCCAAAGCGCAAGTTGAAAGAGGGCGACATCGTATCAATCGACTTCGGAATGGAAGTCGATGGATATTACGGAGATTCGGCGGTCACGGTTCCGGTGGGTCAAATTAAACCGGAAGTGCAGAAGTTACTGGACGTGACCAAAGAATCGCTCGACCGCGCAATCGATAAGATGCGCGCGGGGAACAGGCTCGGCGATGTCGGCCACGCGGTACAGAGCCTGGTCGAGCAGAGCGGTTTTTCGGTGGTTCGCGAATTTGTCGGGCACGGCA
>DATLVG010000066.1:0-56907 GCA_035577625.1 Candidatus Dormiibacterota bacterium | reverse complement strand
GACGCCTGAACCTGCGCGGTCAGTACCGGGGCTTGGGCAGAGTATGCGTGCGCCAGGATCACATAAGCGGCCTCAATGGCGGCTGCCCGTGCCGAAGCGCCTTGGGGTGCATTCGGTGGCACATGGATCGGCTGAAAGCGCGGGTCAATGCCGTTGACCGAATCGAAAACCGAAGCTGAGACCATCGCCGCAACGCGAGAGGTAAAGAACGGTGGTGTACCGCCCGCGAGGGCCGTAGTGTTCATGATGTTGATCCACTCCAACACCGGGTCAGGCTGGGCCGCTGCCGATGGATTCGGCGACGCTCCGATTACGAAGAGCAACAGCATGGAAACTGCGGTAATTCGAGAAAGCACTTTCATTTTGGATCCTCCTTTGAGGTAGGGGCGACTTTCAGATGGGTCCGCACAAGAGTCAATGGACTGAGGCTGGACTCTTTCTAAACATTTGCCGGACAGATAAGTCGTTTTGGAACAGTCACCTACGACAATATTCCGTGCTTTCGGCCAGGCTCGAAACGTAATTGCGATGACCACCACTAAGCCTTATAGTGCTGGCTAAAAAAGGGGTCACAGTTGGCTACTAACGCTCAACCGTCGCATCGGCTGCGTTTCGATGAGTTCGAGATTGACCTGCGTTCGGGCGAATTATGGGTGCGCGACAAGCGTCTTCGGATCCAGGACCAACCCTTCCAGGTGCTCCGCGTCTTGCTGGAACGGCGGGGCGAAATTGTCACCCGGGACGAACTGAAGCAGATTCTGTGGACTGCCGATACGTTCGTGGATTTTGACGACGGGCTCAATACGGCCATACGAAAAATCCGCGACGCTCTGGCGGATTCGGCGGAAAAACCTCGCTTCATCGAAACCATTCCTAAACGCGGTTACCGCTTCGTAGGACAAGTCGCCGAAGCTCGGCCAGCGATTCCTTCCCAGCCGGAAACGGAGGCGAAGCCAAACCTCCAATTGGAAAACGAGGGCGAGCGCCCTTCCGACTCTCCTCTGCCGGCGACTCAAGCAGCTTTCCTTCCAGCACACTGGAGGCTTCCCCTCGCCGGAGTCGCCGCGCTCGCTGTCTTCTCCATCGTTTTTGCGCTTTACCGAAGCACCGGCGCCGATAGGGTGAAGCAGCCGCCCATCAAATCGCTAGCGGTGCTGCCTCTGTCCAACCTTTCAGGCGACCCATCCCAGGACTATCTTGCCGATGGCATGACCGAAGCTCTTATCGGCCGCCTCGCCGGCATCCATGATCTCCGCGTCACCTCCCGCACTTCGTCTATGCGTTTCAAAGACACCAAGCTCTCCGTGCCGGAGATCGCACGGAGCCTCGGCGTAGACGCCATTGTGGAAGGGTCGGTCATACGAGAGGGCAACCGCATCCGTGTGCATGCACAATTGATTCGCGCCGCAACCGACGAGCACTTCTGGTCGGAGGCCTACAACCGCGAGCTGCGAGACGTGCTCGGCCTTCAGAACGACGTGGCGCAATCCATCGCGCGAAAAGTGGAGATCACACTCACCGGAGAGGAACACGCGAGGCTGAGCTCCGCGCATGTGGTAGACCCGGAAGCCTACGAAGCCTATTTGAAAGGACGCTTTTACTGGAACAAGCGGACGGCCGAGAGCATGCCCAAAGCGGCGCTCTATTTCGAACAGGCGATTAGCAAAGATCCGGGCTACGGCGCCGCCTATTCCGGGTTGGCCGACTGCAACAGCGGGCTTGGTTGGCACGGATTCATGTCCCCGGCCGAGGTGCTTCCGAAGGCATACGCTGCTGCCCAAAAGGCGGTTGAAATCGATCCGCAGTCCGCTGAAGCTCATGCCTCACTAGCTCTGGTTCTCGACCACAAATGGGATTGGGCTGGGGCGGAGGTTGAGTTCAAGCGCGCTTTGGAGTTGAACCCTCAGTACGCCAATGCTCACCACTGGTACGGCGATTATCTGTCGATCCAGGGTCGGCACGACGAGGCGCTGCGCGAAGCCAAACGTGCGCTGGAACTCGATCCACTGAACCTTATGATCGGCAGTTGGACCGGCTTACGTTATTACTTCGCGCGCAGATACGACGGCGCAATCGAGCAAAGCCAGAACACGATCAACCTGGATCCGAATTTCGCAGCCGCTCACTTGATCCTCGGCAAAAGCTATGCGCAACAGAGGAAGCACGCGGAAAGTCTCGATGAGCTGCGGAAAGCCACCGCTCTGTCGGGGAATAGTCCCCTCTACACGGCCCAGGTCGGAGTGGGCCTAGCTCTGGCGGGAAAAAAGAAAGAAGCCCTTCGTGTCATTCGTGAGCTGCAAGACATTTCTGGCAGACGTTATGTTTCACCCTACGGCGTCGCACAGATCTATGCAGCACTGAATAATAAGGAGCAGACGTACAACTGGCTTGAGGCTGCCTATCGCGATCGGGCGGTCTGGATGTCATACCTTGCAGTTGATCCAGTGTTTGATTCGATTCGGTCGGAAGATCGCTTCCGTGAGTTGCTTCGGCGCGCCGGTTTGCCAACAGTTGAAAAATAAGATTGGAATAGCCGATCCCGAAAATCCCGGCAAACCATAATGCAGAACGGTTGGTTATTTGTCGTAGACGGTCATTGAGGACGCTCAGGCGGTCTGCCGTTCGCCCTGCCGAACCCGACGACACGGTCCCGAACGGCGCCCTAGTGCATTGCCAGCGCCAATCCGAAATTGATCACGAACAGGACATGAAAGCAGACATGTAGCAGGTTCGGCCGCGGATTATCGCCTCGCTGCGGAAGGATGTGTCGCGTGCCGGCGTACATCATCGAGTACTCGCGCTTCTTCTCGTCCGACGTGCCGAACAAATACGGCACGTACCACATGCCGACGGCTGAGGCCATTGTAATGGCGCAATAGATCATCCAATACTCGCTGACGAACTTTGGTGTCGGCTTATTCCAGAAATAGGCCGCAAACGCCACGGCCAATCCAGGGAACATGGAGTTGGCAAGCGTCGCGAGCCACAGTTTGCGGCGGCCAATGGTCGAACGTACCTGCGAGCCATGCGTCCAGCCGGGGATGTCGACGAGATCGTGCGATACGATCACGATAAACTGCAGCGTGATCAGGCAAGTGAAGCCAGTTTGAATTCCGCCTGTCCGATCCATACCGAGATTGTAGAGCGATCCTCCAGCACTTTCAGCGGTTAATCGTCGATAGACAGGCGAGCCCGCAGGGACTCCTCCGGGACGCCTAAAGCGGAGAACCCGGAGCAACTGTGGAGAGCGTCACTAGCGTGGCGTTGGTCCCCGGAACCACTGATTTGGGCCACCACTAATCCGCCGCCACTGGCTCCGTGAACTTGATTTCGTTGCCCGCGTCGTCGTTAACACGGAAGTCTCGATTTCCCCAGGGCTGGCGTTTGATCGCTGTTTTCAAGTGGGCGCCACGCTCTTGCAACTCAGCATGCAACTCATCAAGGTCCTCTGTGAAAATGTGGATCGAGACCGACAATTGACTGTGGGCGTCGGCCCGGAATAAATGAACCGCGACGTCGTCACGCTGAACAATCGCATAATCCCCATCGGGCATCGTCGAGACAACGCGGAAACCAAGCTTTTCTTCGTAGTACCGGAGAGATCGGCGCACGTCCGAGACCGGGAGTTCGGGTGCGATCCTGGCAAGCCGTGGCATGACAGACTCCTTTGCCTTCGACAGTACAGCTCGACGATACGACGCAATTCCAGCAGGAACGGACAATTTACCCACGGAACGAAATCTGCAAATACGGTGGACTCAACGCGAATTTGCCGCCCGAGATTTTTCAGGTGCGGGCGGTTGCCAGGGCGGCAGTGCGGAGGCCTGCCGACTGCAGGCAGGCTCGGCTCATGCGAAATTATTTGCCGTAGACGAGGACGTGGAAGGTGCCGGGAATCGGCGTTGGGTTGGGGTGTGGATGGTCGGTTGTGGGGGCGGGAGCCGGGCCGAAGTCGACAGTGGAGAGGAAGATGTTGCGAGTCTTGGTGTCGAGGCCCATGGTCTTGGCGCCGAATTCGGTCTTGACGGTTTCGGCTTCGCTGAATTTGTCGGGCGAATCTTCGTGGAAGACGTGGACCATGCCTTCGCGGGTGGAAACGAAGATGAGACCGGTTTCGGGTTCGAAGGCTGCGGCATCTACGCCGGCGGAGATGGGAAACGAGGTGAGAACTTTCCCGCTGTCGGAATCGAGGATGACTAGTTTTTGAGGATTGCGGCCGGCGCTGAAGAGGCGGTGGTGCTGAACGTCCATTGCGAGAGCCGTGGGCGTTCCCGCAGGGGCAAGTGGCCAGCGGGATTTAATTTTTAGCGTTTGTGAATCGATGGCAACAAGTTCGGCCTTGTCCTCGATATTGACGTAGACGGTTCCTTTGCCATCAGAGACGGCGAACTCGGGGCCGCCGCCAAGATCGATCGAACCGACGACGCTGCCACTCTTTGCGTCAATTACAGTGGAGCTGTGGGGATCGCCGTTCATGACGAAGACGCGCTTGGAAAATGGGTCGTACAGGATGGAGTCGGCGTCCTGATCGGCTTTGGCTTCGCCGGAGACCTTGAGAGTTTGCAGATCGAAAATGATGACTTTGCCCTGGCCGCCATCGGTAATGAAGCCGCGGTTGAACTCGGTGGCGACGGCGACACCGTGGTCCTGCTTGAGACCGGTGATGTTGCCGATGATCTTGCCGGAATCGGCGTCCATCACGATGATTTCGGTGCCATGGGAGATGTAAACGCGGCGCGCGGCGGAATCAACGCTGATGTAGTCGAAATATTCGCGCGTGGCGCCGGGCGCCGCGGCGAAGGGATATTTTTTGAGCAAATGGTAGCCGGGGGCGGCTGCCACGACGAATGAGACTGCGCCGAGTACGATGGCAAAGACAGTGGCTCTGCGGACTGCGAAACGATGAAGTTTCATGTTGTTCCTCCAATGCGATTGAGACATGCCTGAGAATTTTTTCGTGGGCGTCCACCTGACTTGTTCAGGTAGAAGGGCAGCCGTGCGGAAGGAAACTACCGCATCGAATGTAAACCGGAGATAAATTGCGGCGGCCTTCCAGCGCAGGCGCACGACGCGGGATATACTTCTAGCCATGCAACAGGACCAAGAAACTATCAATCGATGGACGGGATCGGCGCCTTATTGGGAGAAGCACCGGGAAATTATCAGGCAGATGTTTGCCGGAATTACAGCGGGGCTAGTTGAAGATGCGCAAGTTGCGCGCGGGCAGACGGTGCTCGATATTGCGACGGGGCCGGGAGAGCCTGCGTTGAGCGTTGCGGCGGTGGTTGGCGCAGAAGGAAAAGTTTGCGGGATTGATCCGGTTGCAGGAATGATTGAGGCGGCGCGGCGAGCGGCAGAACGCCTTGCGTTGAACAACGTGCGGTTTGAGGTGGCGTTCGCAGATGCGTTGCCGTTTGCTGCGGATACATTCGATGCTGTGATTAGCCGGTTTGGGGTGATGTTCTTTCCAGCACCGGTGGACGGCGTGCGCGAAATGTTGCGCGTGCTGAAGCCGGGGCGACGGCTGGCACTGGCGGTGTGGCACTTTGCCGAGCGGAATCCGTTTCATACGGCGCTGGCGCGCGTGCTGGATCAGTTTGCGCCATCGCCGCCGGTTGAGCCGGATGCTCCGGATGCGTTCCGGTTTGCAACGCCGGGAAAATTGCTGGCGATCTTTAGAGAAGCGGGCGTGGTGAAGCCGAGCGAGCGGTTGTTGCAGTGCAAGATTGAGGCGGCGGTGCCGCTGGAAGATTTTTTCACGCTGCGGCTGGAGATGTCAGAGAAATTGCGCGACAAGATTTCGAAGCTGTCCAAGGAACAATTGGCCGAGGTGCGACGGCTGGCGCTGAAATCGTTGGGAGAATATTCGACAGGGAGCCGGTTGAGTTTCCCGGCGGAAGTTTTGATTGTGAGCGGGACGAAGGACACCTAGAGTCGCGGCGTCGAGCGCTTTCCAAAGCGGCCCGCTTCGGAAAGCGGGCCCCAGAGCAACTTCGACAAGCAGAGCTGGCTCACGGTACACTGGAAGATTCCAAATACAGCCACTGAGCCGATCTGTGTGCTTGCGGACAATTTCATGGCGCAAAAGCTTCCATCGTTGGTGATTGTCGGGCGGCCGAATGTGGGCAAGTCCACGCTGTTTAACCGGTTGACGGGCACACGGCGTTCGATCGTGACGAACGAGCCGGGGATTACGCGCGACCGGATTTATGGCAGGGCGGAATGGCGAGGACGTGCGATTGAGATTGTGGATACGGGCGGAATTATTCCCGACGACAAGGCGCTGATTCCGACGGAAATTTTCCGGCAGGCGCATGTGGCAATTGAGAAGGCAGCGCTGCTGGTGCTGGTGGTGGATTCGCAGGCGGGAATCACGCCGCTGGATCAGGAATTGGCGCGATTGATGCGCAACACCGGAAAACCGTTTGTGATTGCCGTGAACAAAGTGGACGTACCTTCGCAGGAATCGCTGGCGGGGGAGTTTCATTCGTTTGGGGTGCCGGTATTTCCGATTGCGGCAGAGCATGGCGCGGGGATTGACGATTTGTTGGATGCGGCGCTGGCGCAGATGAAATCGGGCGACGCGAACGCGGAAGTTGAGGCGGCGCCCGAGACGACGGAGTTGGCGATTATCGGGCGGCCGAACGTGGGAAAATCGACGCTGCTGAACCGGTTGGCGGGGGAAGAGCGCTCGATTGTGTCACCGATTCCAGGAACGACGATGGATTCGGTGGATACGGACGTGAAGCACGACGGGCGTTTTTATCGATTTGTGGATACGGCGGGAATCCGACGCAAGGGCAAGACGAAATTGGTGGCGGAAAAATTGAGCGTAGTTATGGCCCGGCGCGGGCTGGAACGCGCGGACGTGGCGCTGCTGGTGGTGGACGGCGAGCAGGGCGTGACGCAGGGCGACGCGACGATTGCGATGTATGCGGAACAGTCGGGGCGGAGCGTAATTGTTGTGGTGAACAAATGGGATTTGGCGATTGAAGCGGCGCAAAGGGCGGCAGATCGGGATGCTTCTTCTGCGCGGGGGAAGGCGAAGCGCGCGGCGAATCTGAATCCGCCGGTCGAGAAAGTGGATCGCGGGAAGTTGCTGGACGAGTATGAAGAGCTGATTCGAAAGAAGCTGAAATTTTTGAGTTATGCGCCGATTGTTTTTTTGTCGGCGAAGACGGGCGACCGGGCGCAGAAACTTTATCCGTTGATCGATCAGGTGGCGGTGGCGCGGAAGAAAAAGATTGGGACGCCGGAATTGAACCGATGGCTGAAGTCGATTGACTTGCAGCGCGGGACAACGCCGAAATCGCGGCCGGTGCGGATTTATTACATCACGCAAGCGAAGACTTCGCCGCCGACGTTTGTTATTTTCACGAATCAGAAGACGCCGCTGCATTTCAGTTTTCAGAGATTTTTGGAGAATCAGCTGCGGGAAGAGTTTGGATTTATTGGGACGCCGCTGCGATTTGTGCAGAGATTGCGGAAGGCGGAGCGGGATACGCGCGCCCCTCGCGGCGAAACTGCGCGCTCAGCCAAGAACTATGACGACGACAGCGATGAAGGATAACCGCCTCTACTGCAATTGCGCGTGACCTGCTAGAATCCGGCTGTCCCCTTCCGGGAAACTGAAAACATGGCTGGCAACGGCGCAGCGGCTCAAACAGAAAAAGAGTTATACAGGATTGGCGACGTAAGCAAAATTACGGCGTTGAAGCCATTCGTTTTGCGTTATTGGGAAACAGAATTTCCGATGCTGCAGCCGATTAAGAGTCCGAGCGGACACCGGCTGTACCGGCAGGAAGATGTGGATATGGTCCTGAAGATCAAGCGGTTGCTGTATGACGAGGGATTTACAATTGCAGGCGCGCGGCGGCATTTGCGCGATGGCGGCGCTGATCCTGAGGCGAGTGTGCCGATTCCGCCGGGGCATGGCGCGACGCAGCTTTTGAATCGAAAAATGCTTCTGGATTTGCGCGATTCTTTGCGCGCTTTCTTGACCCTGCTCGAACGCAGGTGATAGCCTTGAAAGAGTCGCGTCGCATCCCTTTCATGCAATTTCGCGCGGCTTTGGTGTCAGTCGGGGCGTAGCGCAGCCTGGTAGCGCGCACGCTTGGGGTGCGTGAGGTCCCCGGTTCAAATCCGGGCGCCCCGACCATTCTTATAATCCATGTCCCCCGCCAATAAAACCCCACACATACTTCTGACGAATGACGATGGATATGACGCGCCGGGATTGAAGGCGCTGGCGGCGGCGCTTGAAGATTGGGCGACGGTGAGTATCGTTGCCCCGAATGGGGAAAAGAGCGGGGCGGCGCAATCGCTGACGCTGCGGCAGCCGATTGTTTGTCACTCGAAAGGCGAGCGACACTGGGCGGTGGATGGAACACCGGCCGACGCGGTGATTGTGGCGCTGCACAAGCTGTTGCCGGAAAAGCCGGACATTGTGATTTCCGGAATCAATCATGGCGCGAACATGGGTGAGAACGTTTATTACTCGGGAACGGTGGGGGCGGCGCGGGAGGCGGCGCTGCACCATATTCCGTCGGTGGCGATGTCACTTTGCGCGGGAAAAGCGAATCACACTTTTTCGAACGCGGCGAGAATTGCGCGGAGCGCGGCGGAAATCATTTTGAAAGAAGGATTGCCGGACCAGGTACTGTTGAATATTAATGTGCCGGAGCCGTGGAAGGGTGGCGTGCGGTTTACGCGGCAATCGAAAAAAATCACGCGGAACCAACTTTCGGAAGGGAAAGATCCGAAGGGGCGGACGTATTACTGGATTTTCGAGCAAAAGATTGAAAAAGACGTGGAGCCGGACACGGATTACGAAGCGGTGTTTGCAGGCGACGTGAGCGTGACGCCGCTGCATCTCGATCCGACGCATGACGAATCGCTGAACCATCTTTCGCACTGGGCGAGTATCCTGGCCGGTGCATTTTCCAAATCATGAAAACTTATGACGTGGCGGTGATAGGCGCGGGCGTTTTTGGCGCGTGGACGGCACTGCAATTGGCGCGGCGCGGGAAGAGCGTTGTGCTAGTAGAAGCGTACGGCGCGGGCCATTCGCGGTCGAGCTCGGGCGATGAATCGCGAATCATCCGAATGGGATACGGGAAGGATGAGATTTATACGCGGTGGTCGCAACGATCGCTGGTGCAGTGGAAGGAGCTTTTCGCGCCAAACGGCCAGCCCCTATTTCATGAAACCGGTGTGTTGTGGCTTGCAGGCGAAGACCAAACGCGACTGAACGAAACGCGGGCTACACTAAAGCGGTGTGGCGCGGCGTGTGAGGATCTGGATTTGGCGGCACTGCGGACACGATTTCCGCAGATTGGCTTGGACGGAATTCGTAGCGCGATTCTGGAGCCGCAGAGCGGTGTCTTGATGGCGCGGCGGGCGGTGGCGGCAACGGTAGCCGAGGCGGTGCGGCTAGGCGTGACTTACGTTCACGCGCTTGTCGAGCAGCCCAAAGCGAACGGACTACTTCGGGCGATCAAAACAAAATCCAGCGAGGAAATGTCGGCGGGGCAATTTGTTTTTGCGTGCGGACCGTGGCTGGCAAAGCTTTTTGCGGAAGTTGTGGGGCCGAGGCTTTTCGTGACGCGGCAGGAAGTTTTCTATTTCGGATTGCCGGCGGGAGATTCGCGCTTTGCGCCGCCAGCGCTGCCAACTTTTCTTTTCCAAAATGAAGAGAGCTACGGGATGCCGGACATCGAGAGCCGCGGATTGAAGATTGCGCTTGATGCGCACGGCGTTGCCGTCGACCCGGATACGCAATCGCGCGTGGTATCGGAAGAATCAGCCCGCGTAATGCGCGAGTACGTTGCGAAACGATTCCCTGCCTTGCGCGACGCGCCAATTGCAGAGACGCGCGTGTGCCAGTACGAAAACACTTCGAACGGAGATTTCCTGATTGACCGGCATCCGGAGATGGAAAACGTATGGTTTGCGGGCGGCGGGTCCGGGCATGGGTTCAAACACGGACCGGCGCTCGGTGAATACGTCGCGAGCCAGATT
Source organism: Candidatus Dormiibacterota bacterium (assembly GCA_035577625.1). GTDB lineage: Bacteria > Acidobacteriota > Terriglobia > Acidiferrales > UBA7541 > Acidiferrum. The sequence goes on along the minus strand of DATLVG010000066.1, from coordinate 46,887 downwards.
CTCGGTGAAGTTCAGCCCGAGCCTCGATTTTCTCTCGCCACGAAAGAAACTGTTCAACACCGGGCCGTTTTCTAATTGAAATATATCCAAGCGAAAAATTATTGGCGGGTCATGCCGGCGAGGACGCGGAGTTCTGCGAGGAAGACGATGTCGGGGTTGGCGACGAGACCATTGTGGACAACGTGGGCATCGCGGCCTTTTTCGGTGGCGTAGCCTTCGATGTTGAGGACGACGTCGGTCTCGTGTTCGGCGCGGGCTGTGTTTTTGAGCGTAATGAGAAGCTTCGCGGGATCAAAGTGCACGCTCAGTTGATGAGGACGACCGGCGCAGCGGATGCGCAGGTCGCCGAGTAGTGTTTCCTTGCAGGTAAGCGTTTCTTCGCCGGTGACCTGGTTCCACTGTTTGCATTTTTCGCGGACGGCGGCGGCGACGCGGTTCCAAACCACACGGCATAAAGAGACGGCGGCTTCCTGATTTAAGCGCTTTTCCTGCGCTTCAAAATCTTCGGTGAGCTTCGTGGCAAGAAATTCCTGTGCTGCTTGCTTGGTACGATCTGTAGACATGGTCCCTACCGGCGCTTGCATAGTTTACACGAGACGCATTTGCTGGGCGAAGGGACGAAATTCGGACTGAAGTCGAAAAACACATCGCCGGACAGGTGCGCAGCGCCACGAGGGATGGTTAGCCTGTGATCCGGCGATCGGCTATGGAGATTGGCGCGTCGTTGATGCTGGCGATGCGGCGGCGCATCAGACCGTCGGGATCGAATTCCCAAAGCTCATTGCCGTAGGAGCGAAACCACTGGCCGGAGTCGTCGTGCCATTCATATTCGAACGTGACTGCGATGCGATTTCCGTTAAAAGTCCAAAGCGTCTTCTTGAGGCGGTAATCGAGTTCGCGGTCCCATTTGCGGCGGAGGAAGGCCTTGATTTCCACGCGGCCATTGAGGAATTCAGCTCGATTGCGCCAAACCGAATCAGGCGTGTAACCGAGAACGACTTTTTCCGGGTCGCGGGTGTTCCAAAGATTCTCAGCGGCCTGAACTTTGGCGAGAGCAGTTCCTTCGGTGAACGGGGGAACGATTTTTTGTGGCATGGTCGAATCGCCTCAAGATGACTTTAGGCCGAAAAAAGACCGGCGGAAAGCGTAGGATTTCCATTAGATGCGAAACTTCTGGAGCGGTGTTACGTCTTTTATAGGGGTGGACGGGCAAGGTGTGCCCGAAAAGGCCTATCTGCCACGATCCGATGGAGGAAATATGAGTTTTGTATGGAGACGAGCTGCGCTGAGCCTGTTTGCGGTGGTGGCGAGCGCGGCGTTGGGAGTGTGCGCGGCGGCGCAAGGGAAGAAGGCTGCTGCAAAGATGGGCGGCAAGGCGGACGCAGCGGCGTTCCAAGTGCCCGTGGAGTATTACAAGTTGCCAAACGGACTGCGCGTGGTGTTGTCGCAGGATCACACGGCGCCGACCGTTTGCGTGGCGGTGTATTACCGGATTGGGTTTCGCATCGAGCCGAAAGATCGAACGGGATTCGCGCACCTGTTCGAACACATGATGTTTCAGGGCTCGCAGAATTTGGGAAAGATGGAATTCATCAAACTGGTGCAACAGAACGGTGGGACGCTGAACGGCTCGACGCGGTTCGACTTTACGAATTATTTTGAGATTTTGCCGTCGAACAAATTGGAGACAGCACTTTGGGCCGAGGCGGACCGAATGAATGGCCTGGCGGTAACGGAAGAAAATCTGAAGAATCAACAAGGCGTGGTCGGAAACGAAGTGAAAGTGAACGTAATCAACCGGCCATACGGTGCATTTCCCTGGTTGCAAATGCCGCAGTATGCGAACACGAACTGGTACAACGCGCACAATTTTTACGGAGATTTGAAACACATCGAGGCGGCGACGATTCCCGACGTGCAAAGTTTCTTCAAGACTTTCTACGCACCAAATAACGCGGCGCTGGCGATTGTAGGCGATTTCGAAACGGCGGAAGCGAAGCAGTGGGTGGAGAAATACTTCGGGAAGATTGCGGCGTCGAAACTGCCACCACCGCCGGATTTGACCGAGCCGAAACAGGAAAAGGAAAAACGAGTGACGGAGACCGACGCGCTAGCGAAACGGCCGGCAATTGCGATCGCGTATCACATGCCGGAACGCAATACGCCGGAATACTACGCGATGGGGCTGATCGATCAGATTCTGGTCGAGGGCGATGACAGCGTGCTTTACCAGGAGTTGGTGCAGAAGCGCGGTGTGACGGCGGGCGTCGAGGGCGGTATCAACTATCTGGGCAACATGTTCAATTATAAGGGGCCGATGCTGTGGATGGCGGACTTGCGCTACGACCCGACAACGAAGCCGGAAACGATTGTGCAGGCGATCGACGGAGTGATTGAACCATTGCGGGCAAAGCCGGTAGACAAGGCGACGCTTGATCGCGCATTGGTGAAGCTGCGGTCGAACTTGTACGACAACATTGGCACGTTCTCCGGATTCGGGCTGGCCGATTTGCTGGCGAGCTTTGCGTTGTTCGACGATGATCCAGCGCGGGTGAACGCGCTGGTAGGGCAATTCGAAAAAGTGACACCGGAGTTGATCCAGAAAACGGCGCAGGAATATTTGCGGCCGGAAAATCGCACGATTCTGATTCGTGAACCAAAACCGGCGGAAGCGGCTGCGGCCCCCGCGACGAACCAGTAAGGGAGAGGACGATGAAAACAAACATCAGCACAAAAACTTTACTGGCAATGGGAACGATGTTGACGATGAGCGTCTGCGCTAGCGCGCAGAAACAGGCGCCGCCGCAAGGAAGCGCGCCGAAGCCGTTTACCTTGCCGGCGCACGAGACGTACTCGCTGGCGAACGGAATGAAAGTGACGCTGGTACCGTACGGCAACCTGCCGAAGGTGACCGTAAGCGCAGTCGTGAACGCCGGTAACTTGAATGAGCCGGCCGAATTGCCCGGTCTGGCCGATTTGATGGGCCATTTGATGAAGGAAGGTACGAAGACGCGTTCGTCGAAACAAGTTGCCGAAGAAAGCGCGGACATGGGTGGGTCGGTGGACGTGAACGTTGGAGCGGACGAGAGCGACATCTCGACGGATGTGCTTTCGGAGTTCGGACCGAAAGCGATTGCGTTGGTCGCGGACGTGGCGCGAAATCCGCTTTTCCCTGACAGCGAAGTTGCGCGGATCAAGAACGACATGTTGCGGCAACTGACGATTCAGAAATCGGTGCCACAAAATATCGCGCTGATGCGATTCCGGAAACTGCTGTATGGCGAGCATCCTTACGGCACGGTGTTTGCAACCGAAGATGCGATTCAGAAGATGACGCTTGCCGACGTGAAGAAATACTACGATGGGAACTTTGGAGCACAGCGGACCCATCTTTACGTGGCGGGCAGATTTAAAACGCCAGCAGTGAAAAAGGCGATTACGGCAAGCTTTGGAACGTGGTCGAAGGGCACGGCGCCAACGCCCGATGTGCCGCAGGTGAAACCCAATCACACGCTCGATTTGACGGATCGACCGGGAGCGGCGCAATCCACTCTGTATGTTGGCTTGCCGGTGGCGAACGCGGCGAGCGAAGACAATATCCCGCTGCTCGTAACGAATTCGCTGCTGGGAGGGTCGTTCGGATCGCGCATCACATCGAACATTCGTGAACAAAAGGGTTACACGTATTCACCGTCCAGCCAGATTTCGCGGCGCTACCATGACGCGTATTGGGCGGAAGTTGCGGACGTTACCACGAAGTTCACTGGCCCTTCGCTCAAGGAAATCTTCGGCGAAATCGAGCGACTGCAAAAGGAACCGCCGTCCGCGGGCGAATTGAAAGGCATTCAGAGCTTTCTATCGGGAATTTTTGTGCTGCAAAACTCCTCGCGCGGAGCGTTAATAGGCCAACTCCGATACGTGAATCTGCAAGGTTTGGGCGATTCCTATCTTTCGACGTACGTTCAAAAAGTGAATGCGGTGACGCCTGCCGATGTGCAAAAGATGACCGCGCAATACATCAAGCCGGAACAGATGACGATCGTAGTGGTTGGCGACAAGGCGCAAATCAGCGAGCAGCTAGCGTCTTATATGACGGGTAATTCACAGACACACTAAAGGCAGTCAGACAAATCGCGGTCAGCTCACGCGCGGTGCGCGGCGGCGGGGTGGCGGGACGGGAGCCAACTTGCGATTACGCTTCGCTTTCTCCGCATACAGATGCTCGTCGGCTTCGGAGAGAAGCCTTTCGATGCGTTCGCCATCGCCGCGATAGATAGAGATGCCAATGCTTGCAGAAAGTGGAGGCTGCTCTTTGTCCTGCGCCATGACGGTGTGAATACGTTGCACGACGCGCTCGGCTTCATCCTGCTCCGTTTCCGGCAAGACGAGGGCAAATTCATCGCCGCCATAGCGCGCAGCGATATCAATGGCGCGGCAATTGACGCGCAGCGTATCGGCGACGCGGCAAATCGCGCGGCTGCCAACCAGGTGGCCGTGGCTGTCGTTAATTTTCTTCAATCCATCAAGGTCGAGCAAAAGAAGTGCGAACGGGCGGCCCGTACGGTTGGTGCGTTCCGTTTCGTTTTCAAGAACGTCCAGCAAACGGCGGTAGTTGGCCAGCCCAGTTAACGGATCGCTGACCGCAAGATGACGCACTTGCTCGAAGAGGCGCGCGTTGTCCAGGAGCGCGCCGCCAAGTGCCACGGCGTACCCGACGATGCTCAAACCCTGCGAAAGCACGAAAGGCGCATCCAGAAGGCGCGCGGACTGGGAAGCAGCGAGTTGGCCGGCGAAGTTGAGCCAACTGGCGGCATAGACGGAACGGTCAAACGCAGAATCGTTGTAACGCAGACGCCGGCGATACCAGATGAGGGCGACAAGGTAGATCGCGGCCGGAAGCAGCTGCTGCGGACTGGGGATAAAAGCCAGCTGATGCGGAGACATTTCGGTCGGCAGCTTGCGCACGGCCGTGCTGATGATATAGGTGAAGAGAACGACGGTGAACAGCGCGCCTGCGATTTCGCCTTTGGGGTGGCGCGACCGCGGCAGGAATTTCTCAACGAGAAGCGCGACAACCAAAAGTAGCGCCAGAATCATGCGCCCGAGCCAAAGGGCCACGGGCGCCCAGTGAACCTTAATGCCTGTCTGCGTCGGGAGGTCGAAAAAGAACAGGCTGGACGCTACCAGGACCGACCCGGACAGGAGGAAACCCGAGCCAAGGATCAGGGAAATGCGGTCCTGTGTACCCTGGAAGCGAACCAGGGCGACGGCCGAAAAAACGAAGGCGAGAAGGCCCGTTACAATCTGGAGGTAGCCTTGAAGGGCGGCGTCGGCATCAACGGGTATCGGCCGGATCCATAGGGCGAGCAGCAAAATAGAAAGGAAGGCAACGACATGCCAGAAGGCAGGGGTCGCGCCACCGCGTCCGGGTTGGGAATAGGCTTCGCCCATATTGTCTTTCTGGCCGGGGGCGGATCACCTATCTAATTAGACCCTTGAACCCTGCCTGGAGTTTCGCCGAATCAGGCGGCGTGTGAGAGAAAGGATACTGTCCTAATAGAATTTGCGCTGCTGTACGGACGTACAGGTGTGGAAAACGAGCCAGCGGCAATGAATGCGGGGGAAAATTGAGCTTGCGGAGGTAGGAGCGGTTCCTGCACAATCATCGCGCTTAAAACGATTCAATAAACCGATTTTTTGGAATAAAACGCGACACTCCAGGAGAACCGTTTGAGCAACGAAAACGCCGGGCCGAAGATCGGTTTGCGCCGGTCCTTGACGCTTTGGGATTTGATTTTGTACGGGATGATCGTGCTGCAGCCGGTTGCGCCGATGTCGGCCTTCGGCGCGTTGAGCGACCGCGGGCGCGGGCACGTGGTTACGGCAGTGCTGATCGCGATGGTCGCGATGATGGCGACGGCAGTCAGCTACGGGCGCATGGCGCAGATCTACCCGAGCGCCGGGTCGGCATTCACCTACGTTGCGCGCGAGATTCATCCCGCGGCGGGATACGTCACCGGTTGGAGCATGGTGATGGATTACATCGTGAACCCGTTGATTTGTACGGTGTGGTGTGCGGGGCAGGCGCATGAATTCGCGCCGGGAATTCCGGTGTGGGGGTGGAAGATATTTTTTGCGGTGGTTTTCACGTTGCTGAACCTTCAGGGAATCAAGACTTCGGCGCGCGTGAATGCGGGCCTGACGGCGGCCATGAGTTGCGTGGTAGTGGTGGTGTTCGTCTCCGCGATTCGTTACATCATGGGACAGCCGCACAGTGATCCGGCGTTTTTCACGCGGCCGTTTTACGACCCGACAACCTTCACAACCGGCGATTTGTTCGGGTGTACGTCGCTGGCAGTCCTGACGTACATCGGATTCGACGCCATTTCGACACTTTCCGAAGAGGCAGAAAACCCAAAACGAAATATTTTGTATGCGACCGTGCTGACGTGCCTGGTGATCGGTATTCTGTCGGCGTCGGAAGTTTATATCGCGCAGTTGATCTGGCCGGCTTCGAAGCCGTTCCCCAACCAGGATTTGGCCTACGTCTACGCAGCCGCAAAAACCTGGGCGCCACTTTTCAAAATTGTCGGCTTTACCTTGCTCATTGCCAACTTCGGATCAGGCATGGGAGCGCAGATCGGCGCGGCGCGGCTTCTTTATGGAATGGGACGAAGTAACGCGCTACCGAAATCGTTTTTCGGGGCCGTGGATCCGAAGCATCACGTTCCGCGAAACAACGTAATTTTCATTGGCGTGATCGTGTTGATTGGCGCGTTCTTTCTAACGTTCGAGCAAGGAATCGGGCTGCTCAATTTTGGCGCGTTGATTGCGTTTATGGGCGTGAATGCATCGGCCTTCATGCGATATTTTGTGCACGAGAAAAAACACACGATTGGAAATTTTCTCCCACCGATTGTTGGCTTTGTTGTCTGCGGCATATTGTGGTGGACATTGAGCAACCAAGCCAAAATCGTTGGCGGCGTGTGGATGGCGGTAGGAGTTGCATTCGGCATCTGGAAGACGCGCTGGTTCCGCGAGCCGCTGTCATTTGAAATGCCGGCCGAATAAGAAATGGCGCTTCCGTCATGAGTCCACCATTGCAATCGGAGCCGAAAGTACCGGATGATGCTGGCCACCGAGATGGCGGCGTGAAACGAGCTAGCAGCAAAGGAATTACCGTAACGATGCGGGACGTCGCGCAGGCGAGCGGTTTTTCGCCGGCTACGGTTTCCATCGTCCTGAACAATGCGCCTCTCGCGCAGTACATTGCACCCGCCACCAAGAAGAAAATTGAGGAAGCCGCGCGCAAGCTCGGTTACCGGCCGAATGCGATGGCGCGGTTTCTGCGCAGCAAGCGGACGCACAGCGTGGGCGTCATGCTCATCGATATCACGGACCCGTTTTGCACACCAATTCTGCGCGGCATTGAAAATTCGCTATATCAGGCTTCGTACGCGCCGATTCTCGCCGACGCGCACAACCAGAAAAACCGGTTCGAACGGGCGCTCGAAATGCTGTTGGAACGTCACGTGGAAGCGCTGATCGTGGTGGCGAACTGGACATTTGTGGACATTCACGTGCTCGCGGACTTCAACAAACGGAACATCCCCGTAGCAACCATCGGCTGGGATCTGCCAGGAGACACCGTGAGTTCTGTAATGGTGGACAACGAAGCTGGCGGGCGGCTGGCGTTGGAACACTTGCATAAACTGGGGCACCGAAAGATCGCCTTTATTCGCGGGCCAAGGATGCTGATCGATTCCGCGCCACGCTGGAAAGGGATTCAGAAATTCGCGAGTTCGGTCGGTCACGAAATCGACCAAACCCTGGTGACGCAGTTACCCGATGGACTCGATCCGAGTTCGGGATTCGACGGCGGATTCCGTTTGACCGAAGAGCTTCTGCAAAAGCGGAAAAAGTTTACTGCGCTGGTGGCGTTCGACGATTTAACCGCGCTTGGAGCAATTCGCGCGCTAACCAAGGCGGGAATCAAAGTGCCGGATCAGTGCTCGGTCGCGGGATTCGATGATGTGGCGCTTTCGGCGATGTCCTCGCCGTCGCTTACGACAGTGCGCCAGCCGCTTGAGACAATGGGCAATCTCGCCGTGAACGTCATCCTCGAAGGAATCACGGCATCGCAGGAGAAGCGCGATTGGACAATTTCGCACCAGCGCACCAGCCCGGAGCTGGTGATTCGTGAATCGACGAGAGCGGTTTCCCTTTCTTCCTCGGACGACTGAAATTTCTCCCCGATAAACTAACTGGACCCCGCGGCCAACTGCACTCTTTTGGGCCGAAAGACCAGTTCCCTGCCCCCATCCTCGCGCTTAGACTCGGCGAATCGAGAAACTGAGGAGGAGCCATGAATCTGAAACGGCTCTTTTGGATTTCGCTGGGCGCGCTGGCCCTGATTCTCGCAGCGGCGGCCAACGCGTCGAACGCAAACCTACCGAATTCGATCTTCGCGGCCAGAACCGTCTACGTTGACAATCAATCAGGATTCCCCGAGTTGTCCAACGTGGCCTATCTGGAGCTTTCGCGCTGGGGACGATTCGAACCGGTTGAATCCACTACGAAGGCGGACTTGTCGATTGTGCTGACAGGTAGCAGCTACGTGCACGTCGTCACGAGCGGCGACAAGCCGACCTACGACCCGAAGAAAGTAAGCGTAAGGCCGGCAGAAACGCCCGAGGCGGCGCCGAACGGTTATACGCGCGTGACGCTGCAGGATGTGAAGTCGGGCAAGACGCTGTGGTCGGGGTTGGCGAAAACGGATGGGCCGCGCGTCAAAGGGCGGTTGCTCGATGGGCTGCGCGAGGCGTACGACCAGGCAGATAAGATTCGCTACAAGCGGTAGCGATTGCCGCACAAAAATCGTTAGTGAGCTGCGCGAACAGTTTCCGGTGCGACGTTAAAGCCATCGATGGCGAGTTCGGGATGAGTTGAACCCAGGTCGGACTTGCGCACGCTGACGCGCACTTCGCGTCGCTCACCCGGCAAAAGCGAAATGTAATTGTCCTCCCAGAAAATGGGAAGAATGTCCGTTTTGTCGGCACCCTTCACCAGGCGCAAGTGAACGAGAAATGCGAGACCTGCGCCCGCGTTGTGCAGCGTAACCAGATATTCGTTGTCGTGATCGTTGCCCGCAAGCGTTTTCCACGTGGCTTTGACCGACGCCGCGGGTAAAGTCTGCAGCGAAGTAAAATCCGCAAAATCTGTTTGCGGCGTGTAATACCACTCCGTCTTGTCAAAATTCAAAACGTCAGGCTTTGTGGAGAGCCAGTAAAAATTTCGGCTAAGCGCTTGTCCAGTCGACGACAAGAGCTGCAGAGTCAAAAAGTATGTTGAGGAAATCCCTTCCGGCTCGGGAATAGCGAACGACCGCGTGACGCCGTCGGCGCCGACATCCAGGGTCACATCGCGTGAAAATTTCTCGCTCATCGCGAAGTCGTAGACCTTCGCGACAACCCTTAGTCCCTTGTGGGCGGCTTGTGTGCTGTTGACGACGGTAACCGTTCGGTCGTCGAGGGCTAATTGCACGTGCACCGGTTCCAGTGCTTTCTTCGAACCAAAGTACCCGCCGGCGGGACGCAGATCATAACTGTAAAGATGCCAAATCAGGCCGGGCCAGGCGTTGTTGAGCATCCACTGAATGATGCCGGTGGATTTATATTTGTTGCGGCCATAAGCTTCGAACATTGCGCGCTGGCCTTCGTAGCTCATGGCTTGCGATTTCCAAGCAAAGTCCGCGGCGCTTTTCGTTTCGCCGTAGCGCTTTTCGAGAGCGGCGGAATAGATGCCGATGGTTTTGAACTGGCCGCCGCCTGCGTGAAAACTCCAATAATCGTTAATGGGCCAAAGCTTGTCCTCAGGGATGAAAGTTTTTAGTTCTTCGAGAGGGGGAACGGCCGGACCGGGGCTGGTTTCTGTGTTGAATCCATATGCTCCGCCGTTCTTCGTGTCGATCGTCCAGTAGTTCGCGGGAACGTATTCGTAGGGGCCGCTCATCTTGACGCCGGTTTTTCCCGTGACGTCGGTGTCTTTCGCCGTAGCGGACGAGATAACCGGCTTGTTCCAATGAGTTTCTTTTTCGACGTCCAGATATGCGATTTCGCGATCGTGCGGCGGCGGGTTGTCACTGCCGTTCAACCACAGCAAGAGGCTTGGGTGCGAGCGAAGGCGAAGCAGCTGATCTCGCAGCGACGAAACGGAAACTTGTTTGGTTTCTTCGCTCCACTTGCCCCATTTTTCCCACGCGTCACAGCAGCACCATCCGGCCATAATCAGAATGCCATCGCGATCCGCGCGGTCCATGAACGATTCGTCTTCAAGTTTTCCTTCGAGGCGAATAGTGTTAAGCCCCATCTCCTTGACGTAACGGAATTCGGCTTCGCGGCGTAATTCGTCAACGCGAAGCATCATGTCCGGCGCCCAGCCGCCACCGCGAATCAGTATTGGTTTGCCGTTAATTTTAAGCAGCCGATAGCCCTCGGGAGTGAGTTCGGAGTCGGTCTGAACGAGTCCGACGAATTTTTCCTGAACATCCGAAACGGCGGAATTGGATTCGACAAATTCAAGCCGGAGATGATGAAGATAAGGTTCGCCCATTTGGTAGGGCCACCAAAGTCTTGGTTTGGCAAGATTGAGAACTTTGGTGGTCTCCGGTGAAAAGACGACTTCCTTTTTTTCGGAAACGGCAAGCTCGACAGGCTGAGAGAAATCGATCGGGGCGCCCGCGCCGTGAAGAACTCCGCGAAGGGTTCCCTTGACCGGAGATGCGGATGTGTTCGTCAGTTCGGCACGAACCGTGAGATGACCTACGTCTGTGTTGGGAAGATCGAGTTTGGTTTCGACGGTGGCGTGGCGGAGGGTGACGGGCCCGGTCGCCGACAGAACAACTTCCTGCCACAGGCCCATGTCTTTATCCGGTGGCGTGGGGTTCCAATCGACCCAGGTGATACCGAGTTCGGCAGCGTGGGGCGGAGTGACCGCGACGGCCACTGCGTTTTTCGCGCCGACCTGAACGAAATCGGTGACATCAAATTCGTAACGGCGGAATGCGCCCGCGACAGTATCCGAACCGGCGAGTTTTTTGCCATTGATCCAGATGTCGGCGCGGTAGTTGATGCCGCGAAACGCGAGCCAGATGCGCTTGCCTTTGTCCGACGCGGGAACCGTAAATTCTTTGCGATACCACCAAGGCACAGCGTATGGGCTGTCGTCGGGAACCTCGTCATTTGCGAACTGGCCGCCGACTTTGTAGCTGACGCCGGGGACAGAACGCAGGTTCATGCCGAAATACGGGTCCTTGTACACGCCGTTTTCAACGAGCACTGCGAACACGGTCTTAGGTGCAGAAGTCGAGTACCAGCCTTCCGTAGAGAAGCCAGTGGCGGAGATTTGTTCAGGCGAACCAGTTATCTTTGCGGACGACTGCACTTTCCAGCCCTCACGAAGAACGGTGCCGGCATCCGCAAGCAAAACGGGACAGAGCGCAAAGCAAAAAATTAAACACGCGCACGAATGTACGAGAAACTTGTTGAGTGGGTATCGCTGAATCTTTTTGAAGAGTCGCATGCGCCGCCCTTGAGTGCAATTAAACCGATTGAATACAGTCTAAAATGCTGTTCAACCGTTCTGACGCTGCGTAGTGTAGCCGCACGCTGGGACCAGCACAAGGGCGATGAAAAAAAAACGACCGGCGCGCAGCGCTTTTTTCTGCCGCGCCCGGAGTCGAACTATTTTGCCTGCGGCAGCCAGGCAGCGTTGGCATGCATGAACTCAACTTGCGGCAATTCAGTTCGCACACGGATGCCGACGAATTTACCTTTGGCACCGCCGTCGCCCGCAAAAGAAAGTAGATATTGGTTGCTGAGATGGATCTGAAGCTCATCCAGATATGGTTTGAAGGAAACCGGTGCGGACGTCCCGAGATAGTACGATTCGCCGCCACTTTCGACGCACAGCTTGCTCAGATTGTTTTGCGCTGTGTTTATGAGAAAAAATGACCGGCCGCGATGGCCCGAGTCCGGCGAGTAGATACTCCAAAGATTGATGTTGCCTTTCTCCGCGATCGAGATCGCGGTGTCCACGTCTGGATAAATCGGCCCGAAGCTGCCGCGGAAATAATCGATACCGGAGGAAATGAGCAGCAGCGAGCGGGGATCGCCGGTCGAGGGCCAACGCTTCATCCAATCAATGACCGAAAGATACGGACTCGAATAGGCAGCCGGGGTACCCAGTGGTATCCGCAGCGCCTTGGCCGCCAGAGCGTGGTCGGCGGTGAAGTCTTGCGCCACTCGAACCGTTCCGTTGGACGCATAACCGACAGCCACAAGCGTCGTCGGAGGCAGCCCTTCAATAAACTGCTTCACCTCGCCCCATTGCGATGCGACTTCGCTGTCGAGCGACTCGTCGATCAATATCGCGAGGGAAATCCTTTCCGCCTTCGCCCATCGCGCAATCTGTTTACGCTCTTTTCCTTGCGCGAGCTGGACGTCCGGCTGGTTAACGGCAGGCGGCGCGCCCTTTTTGCTCGTCGCCGTTACAGTGATTGTCGCGGTGCCCACAGGGGCGGACCGCTGTGCGACCGACGCAGCTGGTAGAAGAGACGCGAATGCGAGAGCGAACGCGAGTGTGATATTCGAACATCGGGTGCACATCTTTGGCTCCTGGCTCGATGAGTGACAGAGCCTTCATTTCTTTAGATGCGGGTAGAGGGGAAATGAGATATACCATTTCTCCGGCAATCAGCCGTCCGACACCCGCCGTGAAAGATCTTGAGCATGAATCCTCGCTTGAAAACGATCGAAGAGATTGAGGGTGTGCAGTTTGACCTGTGTGTTGTGGGCGGCGGCGCCACGGGTGCGGGCTGCGCGCTCGACGCGCAACTACGCGGTCTCCGCACATTGCTCGTGGATGGGGGCGACTTTGCGTCCGGAACCTCCAGCGCCTCCACGAAACTGGTGCACGGCGGCGTGCGTTATCTTGAACAAGCGGTTAAGACCTTCGATCTCGCCGAATACCGTATGGTGCAGGGCGCGCTGCGCGAACGCTCGTATATGTTGCGCAATGCGCCGCACCTCACCCACGTCGCTGAATTTCTTGTGCCCGTGTATTCGTGGTTTCAGGCGACGTATTTTCGAATCGGCCTGAAAATCTATGATTTATTGGCCGGCAAGAAAAACCTCTTTCCAAGCAGGGTCCTGTCGCGCCAAGAAACGCTCGCGCGGCTTCCCGGGCTCAAATCGGACGGCCTTTACGGCGCGGTGGCATATGCAGACGGACAATTCGACGATGCGCGCTACGCGTTGGCGCTCGTCCGGTCTTTTCAGTCGGCGGGCGGCAAAGCGTTGAACTACTGCCGCGTAGAAAACTTTCTGCGATCGAGCATCGGCAAAATTAATGGCGTGGAATTGCGCAACGCGATTGGTCAAACCAAACTGACCATTCAAGCCAGGAGCTTCGTCAACGCAACCGGCCCGTTTTCCGATAAACTCCGGCAACTTGCAAATCCGGCCGCTTCGCCGCGGTTGCGGCCAAGCAAAGGAGCACACCTGCTTTTTCCTGAAGAACTATTCCCGGGGAAAGACGCGCTACTCGTGCCGGAAACAGAAGACAAAAGAGTCATTTTCGCGGTGCCTTGGCAAGAGAGGTTGCTGGTCGGAACGACAGAAGACGAGGTCACGCCAGAAACAAGGATGACCGTAACCCGGGACGAAGCGGAGTACATGCTGCGGCAACTTAACCCGTATTTGTCGAAGCCGCTGCGTGCGGAAGAAGCCATAAGCGGATTCGCAGGGCTGCGGCCGTTGGTCGCGGCTGGCGGCGGCCAACACGCAACGAAAGAGCTGATTCGCGATCATGAAGTGGAAGTTGATGAGCAGAGTGGACTCATCAGTGTTCTCGGTGGAAAGTGGACGACGCACCGTTTGATGGCCGAAGACACGGTTAACGTGGTGCAGCGGACGCTGGGTCAAGCGGTAACGGAGAGCCCGACAAAGGAGCATCCGCTAGACGGTGCGGCGGGATATACGCCGCAACTGCCGGATACGCTGGCGAAGCAGCACGGATTGGCCATAGGCACGGCAAAGCATCTTGCGAGCAAGTTCGGAGCGAACGCAACTCACGCGCTCGAATTAATTCGCGGCGATGCAAATCTGAGCTTGCCCTTGGTTGACGGATTTCCTGCTCTGCAGGCGGAAGTCATCTATTGCGCGCGAGAGGAATCGGCGCAGACGATTGAAGACGTACTTGCGCGGAGACTCGGCTTACAACTGTATGATTGGCGGGCTTCGATTTTGGCAGCTCCAGTCGTCGGCGAACTTCTCGGTCGGGAGCTTGGCTGGAGCGACGCGGGTAAATCGGAGCAAGTTACGAGGTACGTAGAAACGATTCGCGGATTTTTGCGGGAACTTGGACTGAGTGAGGCGTGAGCACGTGAAAAACTATCTCGGGGCAATCGATCAAGGCACAACAAGCACGCGTTTTATCGTGTTCGACAAAGCGGGGCGCATCGTAAGCGTCGCGCAAAAAGAGCACGAACAGATTTTCCCGCAGCCGGGTTGGGTCGAGCACAACCCTGAAGAGATCTGGCAACGAACACGGGAAGTTATGGCCGAAGCACTGGCCAAGGGAAAGTTGACTTCCGACGATCTGGCAGCGATCGGCATTACGAATCAGCGTGAAACAACCGTCGTCTGGGAAAAAGCGACCGGCAAGCCGGTCATGAACGCAATCGTGTGGCAGGATACGCGCGTCGGCCCGGACGTCGCGCACTTCGGCGCGCAAGGTGGCCAGGACCGCTTTCGCGCAAAAACCGGTCTTCCACTGAGCACGTATTTCAGCGGCCTGAAACTGCGATGGATATTGAAAAACGTTCGTGGAGCGGCGGAGCGCGCACAAGGTGGCGAACTCCTCTTCGGAAATATCGATACATTTCTTTTGTGGAATCTGACGGGCGGGCCCCGCAGCGGCGTCCACGCTACGGACGTGACAAACGCCAGCCGCACGCAACTGCTGAATATAAAGACGCTGGATTGGGACGACGAACTTCTGCGAGCATTCGAAATTCCGCGAAGCGCGCTGCCGCATGTGAAGCCGAGCAGTGAAGTCTACGGCACGGTTGTGGACGGCGCGGCCAAGGGCGTGGCCATTGCCGGAATCTTGGGCGATCAGCAAGCGGCGCTGGTGGGGCAGGCCTGCTTTCGCCCGGGTGAAGTCAAAAATACATATGGCACCGGCTGTTTTCTCCTGATGAACACCGGTGAACAAGCCGTACCTTCACAATTCGGATTGCTGACAACCGTCGCCTACAAATTCGGAAACGCTCCTGCGCACTACGCGCTCGAAGGCAGCGTCGCAATTACCGGCGCACTCGTACAGTGGCTCAGGGACAATCTCGGACTCATCGCAAAGAGCCCGGACGTGGAAACACTCGCACAAACCGTGAAAGACAACGGGGGTGTGTATTTTGTCCCGGCGTTCTCTGGATTGTATGCGCCATACTGGAAAGAATCTGCGCGTGGTGTGATCGCTGGCCTCACGCGTTACGCGAACAAGGGTCATCTCGCGCGCGCCGTTTTGGAGGCAACGGCGTTTCAGACGCGTGAAGTCGTGGAAGCGATGGAGAAGGACTCCAAGATTCGGCTCGTTTCGCTGCGCGTTGACGGCGGCATGGTCGCAAATGAACTCTTAATGCAGTTTCAAAGCGACATTCTCAACCGCGAAGTCGTCCGCCCGATGGTGCCGGAAACCACAGCGCTCGGCGCGGCATACGCGGCAGGACTGGCCGTTGGCTTTTATAAAGGTACGGATGAGCTTCTGGCCAACTGGAAAGCGGACAGGACCTGGAAACCTGCGCTAGCGGAACACGAACGGGAAAAACTTTACCAGGAATGGAAAAGAGCGGTCACGCGGTCGTTTGACTGGGTACAAGACTGAAAGGAGAACGGAATGACATCGCCCTGGCTCGGAGAATTTCTCGGCACCCTGATTCTGATTTTGCTCGGTGATGGCGTTGTGGCCGCGGTTCTTCTGAAAAAATCGAAAGCGGAAGGCAGCGGATGGATTGTCATCACGACGGGCTGGGCGTTCGCGGTCATGTGCGGCGCATTTACGGCGATTGCCTGCGGAAGCAACGACGCGCATCTGAATCCCGCGGTTACATTGGGATTCGCTGTGCGCGCTGGGGCTTACGGGAAATTCCCGCTCTACCTTTCGGCGCAATTGCTCGGCGCAGTCGTCGGCGCTGCGCTCGTCTGGTTGCAGTATTTGCCTCACTGGAAAGAGACATCTGACACCGGTCTCAAACTCGGCGTGTTCTGCACTGCCCCCGCAATTCGAAACACCGTCACAAATTTAATCAGCGAAGTGATTGCGACATTCGTTCTGGTTTTCGTTGCAGGCGCGATTTTCTCAAAAAACGTTTCGGCCAACGGCCCGGCCGCCGGGCTTGGCCCATACTTGGTGGGAAGCTTGGTCTGGGGCATTGGTCTTTCCCTCGGCGGTTCGACTGGATACGCTATAAATCCTGCTCGCGACTTCGGGCCCCGTCTGGCGCATGCGATTCTGCCGATTGCGGGCAAGGGCGGTTCAGACTGGCCTTACGCGCCGATTCCGATTGTCGGTCCGCTCGCGGGTGGCGCGCTGGCGGGATTGGTTTTGAAATTTTTGTCGATATAATGTCGCGCCCGATTCCGTGACAGACTTGTTGGCACACTTTTCCAGCCGCTGGAGATATTCATGAGCCTCATGCGGTCGCTTCTGCTGGCGGCCTCCCAAAATACTTGGTTGCGCGAGCGTGCTTCGCACTACAAATTCGTGCGCCGAAGTGTGGCCCGATTCATGCCGGGCGAAGAGATAGACGACGCACTTGCGGCGGCCAAACTCCTCGAAGCAAAACGAATTGGCACCGTATTCACGCATCTCGGCGAAAACATCTCTGACGCAAGCGAAGCCGACGAAGTGACGCAACATTACCTGATCGTTCTGGAGAGAATTCGCGTGGCGGAACTGCAAACGGAAATCTCCGTGAAGCTGACGCAACTCGGCCTCGACCAGTCTGTGGATTTGTGCAGCGCCAATGTGAAGCGCATCCTTCAGTCAGAAAACCCAGCAAAAACCGTCTGGATCGACATGGAAGCCAGTGCATATGTCGATGCGACGTTGGAGGTATACCGCCGCGCGCTTGCCGAATTTCCCCGCACCGGTATCTGCTTGCAAGCCTATTTGTTCCGCACAAAAAAAGATTTGGAAGCGCTGCTGCCGCTAAAGCCCTCGGTCCGCCTGGTAAAGGGCGCATACAAGGAGCCACCGAGCGTTGCGTTTCCGGCGAAGAGCGACGTTGACGAAAGTTACTTTTCGCTGGGCCAGTCCATGCTTCGCGCACAGCGTGACGGCGCCATGTTCCGGGCTGCGTTTGGCACGCACGACACGGTGATGATCAAACGTTTGGCGGATTTCTGTGCAAGCGAACGAATGTCAAAATCAGCGCTCGAAATCCAGATGCTTTACGGAATTCAGCGCGCAGAGCAAGAGCGTCTCGCAGCAGAAGGCCATCGCTCCGCCGTGCTAGTAGCGTATGGAAAATACTGGTATCCGTGGTTCGTCAGGCGTCTTGCGGAACGTCCGGCCAACGTGTGGTTCCTCGCGAAAAATATGTTCGCGCGCTAATTTGTTGCAACAGTCGCATCTGCAATCGAAAGCGCCGCATCCAGCGCGGCCACGCCTGCATCCACTTCCGATTCCTCGATGATGAGCGGCGGCGCAATAACAAAGTGGCTGACCCAGGCCTGCACTGCAACTCCGCGCCTCAATGCTTCCGCCGCCACTTGATCCACCACCAGCGGTTTTCCTTCTACTTTGTCGAGCATAGTGTTGAATGGCTGCTTGGTCTGTTTATTCTTCACCAGCTCCACCGCCCAGAACGCGCCGATTCCTCGCACGTCGCCAATCGATGGATGCCGTGCCGCCAGCGCTTTCAGTTTTTCGCCGAGGTATGCGCCGATTTTGTTCGCGCGATCCACCAAACCAAGCCTCTGCATTTCATGAATCGTCGCAACCGCTGGCGCCAGCGTCATTGGGTGAGCCTCGTACGTGTGCCCGTGCGCAAAATAATGGTCGTCAAAGTGCGCCGCAATCTTCGTGGTAGTCGCGCACAGCCCGAGCGGCACGTACGCCGACGTTATGCCTTTCGCCGTGACGAGAATGTCTGGTTGAACATTCCAATTGTCTACCGCGAACCATTTTCCCGTGCGGCCCCAACCGGTCATCACTTCATCGGCAATCATCAAAACCCCATGGGCGTCGCATATCTTTCGCAATCTCGGAAAGTACTCAGGCGGCGGAATCAGAACGCCATTTGTTCCCGTCACCGGCTCGAGAATGATCGCCGCCACGTTGCTCTCGTTCGTAATCATGTGCTCGACGTAATCGGCGCACGCAATGTTGCAGGACGGATAAGTGTGTTTAATCGGGCAGTTGTAGCAATTCACTTCGGGCGCAAAGATGAATCCTTGCGCCTTGCCCGCGGGTTCCATCGCCCACCGTCGCGGATCGCCCGTCGCGGCAATCGAAGCGGCCGTCGAACCGTGATAAGACCGGTATCGCGCGATAATCTTCGTCTTCCCCGTGTACATCCTCGCAATTTTGAACGCCGCCTCGTTCGCGTCCGTTCCCGAAGTGGTGAAAAAGAATTTCTCCAGGCCTTTCGGCAGTACTTCCAGCAGCAAATTACTTAGCTTGGCGCGCGCATCCGACGCATAAGAAGGAGCGATGTACGGCAACGCTCGCGCCTGCTCTTCAATCGACTTAATCACCGCAGGGTTTTTGTGGCCCAGGTTGACGCACATGAGCTGCGAAGAAAAATCCAGGTAACGCTTCCCGGCCGCATCAATAAAGTAGCAGCCCTCCGCGTCCACAATATGCAACGGATTCCAGCTTTTCTGAAATCGCCACGTTCCGTAGTTCAGTCTTTTTGTCGATTCGACGACTTGCGCCGACGTAAGTGAATCACTCATTCGAACAATGCCTCGTCTTCCCAAGAAATCGCTCGCGTATGGCGAATAAAATTGATAATCAGGGTTCGACAGCACTGGTCTGCACCGTGCCAGCTTCCACCGAGGATGCCTTGCCCATCAAAACGCAATACGCGACGGCCGAGATCAGGAATCCCACGAACCATGCGTAATCATACAGCCAACGGAGAGCAGGCAAAAGCAACCCGACAAGCGCTACAAGCACGCCAAGTCCAAGCGCAACCATCGCGCGCCAATTGAAGCCACGGCTATATTCATACGCACCGCCGCGCCGGTACAGCGCAGCCAAATCCAAGTTGCGGCTGCGCACGACGAAGTAGTCCGCGATCATGATTCCCGCGATCGGCCCCAACAAACCGGAATAGCCGACGAGCCAGCCAAAAATGTAGCTATTGAAGTCCGACAACAGCTTCCACGGCATCATCAGTATTCCAATCACGCCCGTTATCAATCCTCCCGTGCGAAACGAAATCAGCCTCGGATTCAAATTCGAAAAATCATTCGAAGGCGAAACAACATTCGCAGCGACGTTGGTGTTAAGCGTCGCGACCAAAAGCGCCACAAGTGCAATCGAGGCGATCACCGGCTCGTGAAACCGCCCCAGCAACGCAACCGGATCCCAAATCGCTTGCCCAAAGATTACGACCGACGCAGAGGTCACCGCCACGCCAATGAACGAATAAATAGTCATCGCGGTTGGCAATCCAAGCGCCTGTCCTGCCATTTGCGCCTTCTGCGATTTCGCGTAGCGCGTAAAATCCGGAATGTTCAGCGCAACCGTGGCCCAAAACCCGACCATGCCCGTCAACGACGGAACAAAGAAGCGCAGAAACTCGCCCGTCGTCTTGAACTTGCTCGGCGTGCCCAACACCGGTCCCAAACCCCCGGCTTTTCGCGTGATCCACCACAAAAGCAAGAGTCCGACGCCAAGCATAAACGGGGCGCCAATGCCTTCCAAAAACTTGATCGTTTCGATTCCCCGCCAGATGACCAGCATATTCAGCAACCAAAACGCAAAAAAACACGTCCACGAAACGCCAGCATGGTTCGCCGCGCTCGGCCAAAGCACCACGAGCATCGAATAAATTGCCTGCCCGCCAATCCACGCTTGAATTCCAAACCACCCGCAGGCCACAAGGGCTCGCAGCACCGCCGGCACATTCGCGCCGCGCACGCCAAACGACGCCCGCACATATACCGGAAACGGAATCCCGTATTTCGCCCCAGCATGCGCATTTAAAATCATTGGCACGAGCACAATTAAATTGCCGAGCAAAATCGTTCCAATCGCCTGTTTCCAGCTCATGCCGCCCGCAATCAAACCCGACGCCAGCATGTAAGTCGGAATGCAAACGCTCATTGCCACCCAGAGCGACGCGTAGTTGTACGTACCCCACGTCCGCCGCTCGAGTGGAATCGGGGCAAGGTCTTCATTGTAGAGGGTTGCGTCGTAACCAGAGTTCATGCCCACGCACCACCACGCGCCGTTCTCCGCAAGTAAGTGCCGCGTCCAACCTTCGCTACGTACTTGCCATTTTCGGCAATCAACTCACCGCGTGAAAACACTTGTCTCGGTTTGCCTCGCACCTTAAATCCCTCAAACATCGAATAGTCCACTCGCATGTTGTGCGTCTTGGCGCTGATGGTGTGCTCCGCCTTCGCATCCCACACAACGATGTCCGCATCGCTGCCCGGCGCAAGCGTTCCCTTTTTCGGATACATTCCAAAAATCCGCGCCGGTGCCGTCGAAACAATTTCCACAAACCGGTTCAGTGAAATCTTTCCTTCGTTCACGCCGTGGTGATGCAACAAGTGCAAACGATTCTCGATCCCCGGTCCGCCATTCGGAATTTTCGTGAAATCATCCTTGCCCAGGATTTTCTGGTCTTCAAAACAAAACGGGCAGTGATCCGTCGACACAACCTGTAAATTGTCGTCCTTCAATCCGTCCCACAGTTTCGGCAAATTCTCTTTTTCGCGTAGCGGCGGCGTAAAAACATATTTCGCGCCTTCAAAACCCGGCCGCTTCATCTCATCAATCGAAAGCAGCAGATATTGCGGACACGTCTCCGCAAATGCCGGTACCCCGCGGCTCCGCGCTTCGCGCACCTGATTCAACGCCGCCTCGGACGACAAATGCACGATATAAACCGGCGCGTGCGCAATTTCCGCTAGCGCAATCGCGCGATTCACCGCTTCCGCTTCCGCAATTGTCGGTCGCGTCAGCGCGTGATACACAGGAGCCGTCTTACCTTCCGCCAACGCTTGCTGCACGATCACATCGATCACGCTGCCGTTTTCCGCATGCATGCAAATTAGCGCGCCGTTTTTCGCAGTTTGCTTGAGCGCCTTAAAAATCGTCGCGTCGTCCACCATCAGCACGTTCGGGTAGGCCATGAACAATTTGAAACTCGCCACGCCCTCTTTCACCATCTCGTCCATGTCGTCGAGACCGGCGCCGGCAAGGTCCGTCACGATCATGTGCAAGCCGTAATCGACGCACGCCTTCCCCTCCGCTTTCCTCGTCCACGTGTCGAGCGCATCGCGCATCCGCGTGCCGCGTCCCTGAATTGCAAAATCTACAATCGATGTCGTTCCGCCAATCGCCGCTGCGCGAGTCCCGGTTTCGAAGTCGTCGCTTGAAGTCGTTCCGCCAAACGGCATATCCAAATGTGTGTGCGCGTCAATTCCGCCGGGCAAGAGCAGCATCCCGCTCGCATCCAGCGTCTGAAGCCCCAGTGCCGGCGCAATTCCCGCGCGCACTTCTTTAATCGTTTCGCCTTCGATCAAAATATCCGCGGCCACCGTTTTCTCCGCGGTCACCACCGTTCCATTTCGGATGAGCAGTCCCATCAATCGCCCTTCCCCGCTGGATTCGAAATATCTCCCATTCGTTGCTCCCACGATTGCGCCGCCAAATGCGTCTCCACTTGCTCCATCGTGATGCAGTCTTCGACAGGACATACGAGCGAACAAAGATTGCACCCAACACACTCGTCCTCATCCACGCGCGGAATCCGCGCAAGCGGCGTCGCGTATGGCTCGTCCCCATTCCCCACCAACGCGTGATCCAGTTTTGGAATCGGCGTCATCGCAATCTTTTGCTTCGAAACTGTCTCCCGCATCGCCGGAGTGATGTGTCCACCGCCATTCACACCGACGCGGTCCAGATGAATACACTGATGCGCGCCGTCCCAACAAGCCGTATAGCAAAGCTCGCAACCGATGCATTTCTCCTCATGAATCCGCGCAACAATTTTGTAATTCAAATTCAAGTGCTTCCATTCCTGCACGTTCTGCAAACTCTTGCCCTGAAAATCGGCAATCGTGGAGAATCTTTTTTCGCGCATCCAATTCGAAAGCCCATCGGCCATGTCTTCCACAATCCGGTAACCGTAATGCATCACCGCCGTGCACACCTGCACGTTGCTGCATCCCAGCAGCAAAAATTCCGTCGCATCGCGCCAATCCGAGACGCCGCCAATTCCGCTCAGCGGCAGGCTCGCCTCTGCGTCGCCCTGCACCTGCTGCACCAAATTCAACGCAATCGGCTTCACCGCCGGCCCGCAGTAACCGCCGTGCGACGATTTTCCATCCACGTTCGGCCGAGGAACAAACGTGTCCAAATCGATCCCTGTAATCGAATTAATCGTATTGATCGCCGAAAGCCCGTCCGCGCCTCCACGCTTCGCCGCTCGCGCCACCACTCGAATGTCCGAAATATTCGGCGTCAATTTCACCAGTACCGGCGTGCGCGCCTTTTCCTTCACCCATTCCGTAATCATCTGCGTATATTCCGGCACTTGCCCGACCGCGCTGCCCATTCCGCGTTCACTCATTCCGTGCGGACATCCAAAGTTCAATTCCAACCCGTCCGCACCAGCGTCCTCCGTCTGTTGCACAATCTTGTGCCACGCTTCGCGCTTTGACTCCACCATCAACGAAGCAATCACCGCCTGCTTCGGGTAACGTTTTTTGACCTCGGAAATTTCACGCAGGTTCACATCCAGCGGCCGGTCTGTAATCAATTCAATGTTGTTTAGCCCCATCATCCGCTGGCCGTTCCAATCGACCGATGAATAGCGCGACGAAACATTTACAATTGGATCGCCCAGCGTTTTCCAGACAGCTCCGCCCCATCCCGCATCGAACGCCCGCATCACTTGCTCACCGCAATTCGTCGGCGGCGCCGAAGCCAACCAGAACGGATTCGGAGAATAAATCTTCCCGGCAAACTTAACTGACAGATCGGGGGTGAAATTTCTCTCAGCCATGCAACCTCTCCAGCATCTTCGCAACCACCAGCGCGGTCCGCTTCCCGTCGGCTACCGCATCGACCACTTCTCTTCCGCCATTCACGCAATCGCCGCCCGCAAAGTATTTTGGATTGCTGGTCTGTCCCGTTGCGCGGTCCACGATGACCCGTCCGTCATCCACCTTCACTCCCCGGCAGCTGCGCAAAAATTCCAGCAGCGGCAATTGTCCAATCGCTGGAATCACCATATCGCACGGAATCGCAAAACGCGATTCCGCAAGCATTTGTAACTCCCCTCTCGAGTCCATCTCCGTCCGGACACATTGAATTGCTTCCACTCTCGAAGAGTCCTTCGACGCAACCACTTCCACCGGCTGCGTCCACCAGTGGAATCGCACTCCTTCTTCCCGCGCCTGCTCGTACTCAAACAGGAACGCGGACATGCTTGACTCATCGCGCCGGTAAAGCATCCGCACTTCGTCAGCGCCAAGCCGCAGTGCCGCTCGCGCCGCGTCAATCGCCGTGTTGCCCGCGCCCACCACCGCTACTCGGCGCCCAACGATCAGCTTTCCGCCGGTCTTGTAGTCCGCTATGAATTTCAAAGCATCCACAACGCCCGCATGTTTCCCGCCCGGAATGTCGAGTTCTCTCATCCTTCCCAAGCCGACGCCCATGAAAATAAAATCGTAGTCCTGTTCCAGTTTTGAAAGTGCGGCTTTGCTTCCAACATCTTCGCCGAACCGAAACTCCACGCCCAACGACCGAACCAATTCAATCTCGCGCAAGCTGTCGCTCGAGCGCAGCTTATATTCCGCAACGCCGTACGTATTCAGTCCACCCGGAAGCGGCTTTCGCTCAAACACGGTCACGCGAAACCCTTCTATCCGCATCTCGGCTGCAAAACTCAGTGACGCAGGCCCTGCTCCAATGCAGGCAACGCGGCCCGGCCGCTCTGCCGCCGCCTTCCGCTCCAGCTCCGCGCCGTCCCGCCAAAAAGCGTCCATCGCGTGCCGCTGCAATCGTCCAATCTCAATCGGCTGCTTGTTGTAGCGATGAAACACGCACACACCCTCGCACAACACGTCAACGGGACAAACCCTTGCGCAACTCGCGCCCAATATATTCGCGTCCAAAATCGTCAGCGCCGACCCGCGCAAATTTCCCTGCGCAATTTTTTTTATGAAACGCGGCACATCAATGTGGGTAGGGCAAGCCGCCATGCATGGCGCGTCAAAGCAATACAAGCAGCGGTTCGCCTCGGTTACTGCGGAGACCTGATCGAACGGCGGATGAATTTCCGGAAACCGCGCAGCAAGTTCCGGGTTCGTTTCGTACTTCTGGGCCGTGGACACACCACCCTCCTGGGCGATGCTGTCCCGATACTATATCGCCGCGCTTACACAAAAGCACCGCACTTCTCCGCCTTCCTGCCGATTCTTGGTCTTCAAAGCCGTCACCCGGCAACTCCCGCCCATATCCAATCACTTTCTATTCTTTTACTTAATACATAGTTACGACATTCGTATTTCTTTGCGCTATTCTCTTCCGTGTTTAGCCTGATCTCCATTCGAACCTTTCGTCCTCACTTTTCTTTACCCTGACCAAAGGTTGGGAGGGGCCCGTTTAGGTTGTCCGCGTGCTTTCCCGCGCGCCGTCTTTGCAAGAATCTGACATTTTCCATCCCCCTTCTTTCCAACTGCTGGCGCACTCTTGGCCCTGACCGACACCCTGAAATTCATATTAACTCCATTATTATCAATAGCATTGCGCACTCTTGCGAAAACAATGGCGGCTGTGTACACGCTTCGCCATTTTCAACTTCCGGACCGGCTCCTGTTTTCAATCACCAACAGTCCGCCGCGATCACCTCCAAGCATTTCGCCATACTCGTTTTTGGTCTCCACAGCGTGGTTTCGTTTTACTTCTTTTTGTTTCTTTTTGCATCGCATCGAGGTAGCCTGTCTCCAGCCACATTTGCCGGTATCTCCCATCGAGGAATCACTCTCATGACGCGCCCCTGCCACCGCTCACTTCGCTTCGCAACACTTAGCCTGCTTGCAGTCGTCACTATCGCGGGATGCAAGAAACCCGCTGACTCGGTCGAAACAAGGAACTCTGCGCCGCCGGCATCATCCATCAGCGTCAGCATCGAAAAGGATGGCGTGCACGTCACAAGCAAGACCGCCGAGTTTCTTCTGACTTCAACCGGTTCGCTTACCGGTCAATTCAAGGGCGGAAGCGGCAGTACTTCGCTCTCGGAACTTACAAACGGCGTCGAGGTTATCGTGAGCAAGGTAGCTGTGAATGACTTTGTTCGCGACCTCGCGGGCGCTACTGTTCGGGACGCTACGGGAAAATTGGGCGCAACCGGTAAGCGAGTCGAAATCAAAGGCCACAGCGCGCGCACGGGTCTCGAAGAAACGCTCGTCCTCGAAATCTACGACGCTTTTCCGTCACTCGCGCTTCTTTCCGCCAGCTATAAGAACATTGGAGTGAAAGACCGGCGCATCGACAGCGTGTCGCTCGCGCATCAACAATTGAATGCTTCCCTTGCCGATTCGACAGCCAAACCGAACGCGATGTACGCGTTTTTCGGATCGAGTCTCAAGTGGGGCAAGGACGACGTCGTCGCGATTCCGGCCAAGTTCTCGCAAGAAAATCCGTTCGGCGTTCCAGTCGATACGAAAGACGATCTCGGCCGCGTAGGCGGAGGCATCCCCGTCGTCGCGTTCTGGACGCGCACTCAGGGCGTTGCCATCGGCCATATCGAAACTCTGCCGCTGCCGGTTTCGATTCCAGTGCAAACAACCCAAGACGGCAGAGTGGAAGCAAGCGTTCGCGTGCCGGCCGACGTGACGCTAAAACCCGGCGAGACGTTTGCTACGCCACGCGCTTTCGTATCTGTCTACGGCGGGGACTATTACGAACCGCTGCATACCTGGTCTGAAGCGGTCGAGCGCGAAGGGCTTACCAGGCCGAAGAACAACGACGAGAATTACGCCGTGAGCTGGTGCGGCTGGGGCTACGAATCGGAAGTCACACCCAAACAGATGACCGCCACGATTTCGAAGCTCAAGCAACTGGGAATTCACTGGGCCACGCTGGACGACCGCTGGTTCAACAACTACGGCGACTGGCAGCCGAGAACGGACACATTTCCGGGCGACGCGATTCAAAAACTGGTTCGCGATTTTCACGCGCAAGGAATCAAAATGCAGCTATGGTGGTTGCCGCTTGCGGTGGAGGACGGCCAGCACAAATATGGAGATCACAAATATGTTGTTTCAGATGTGGTCAAGGAGCATCCAGATTGGCTGATTCTCGATGAAAAGGGAAAGCATGCGCGGATGACGCGCAATCTCGCAACGCTTTGTCCCGCCGTACCGGAAGTGCGGGAATATTACAAGCAACTGACCGAGCGCATGATTCGCACGTGGGATTTCGACGGACACAAGCTCGACAACATTTACTCCACACCGAAATGCTACAACCCGGCGCATCATCATAAATCGCCGTACGATTCCGTAAACGCCATGGGTGATGTGTACAAAACGATTTTTGAAACCACGCGCGCGCTGAAACCAGACAGCGTGACGCAGAGCTGTCCTTGCGGTACTCCTCCAAGCCTCGCGTGGTTCCGTTACATGGATCAGGCAGTGACCGCCGATCCAGTCGGCTCCGTGCAAGTGCGGCGCCGCATGAAGATGTACAAAGCACTTCTCGGGCCGACCGCAGCAATTTATGGTGACCACGTGGAGTTGACGCAAATCTCACAGCCAAGCGGCGGCGAAGAGCAGGACACAGGCAGCGATTTTGCTTCGACTCTTGGAACCGGCGGAGTGCTGGGAACAAAATTCACATGGCCCGACTACGGCAAGAAGTTCTCAAATGTTTACCTGAACGTGGAAAAAGAACCTGAATGGAAGAAATGGATCGGCCTCTACAACCAGAAAATGCTATCGAAGGGGCAGTTCCTCGATTTATATGTCTACGGCTACGACGTTCCGGAGGCGTACGCCATCGCGAAAGCCGGAAAGACCTATTACGCGTTTTACGCGCCGGAGCCGCCCGGAAAAACGGGCGGAAAAACCGGCTTTTATAAAGGAACAATAGAACTGCGAGGTCTAGACGCGAAACCGTATAGCGTTGTGGATTATGTGAATAACAAAGATTACGGCGCTGTTTCAGGGCCGGCTGCAGGAGGAAAGAACCCAACACTCAGCGTCGGCTTTCAAGGAAGTCTATTGTTGGAGGTTACGCCGCGTCGATAGCGGCCGGAACTCCGGCAGCCTTTAGCGACTTAAGAACGCGGAGCGGTGCAAAGCATCGCGAAATGCTTCCGTTCCACCCTGCCGTGTGGTCGACAGCGCGCCCGTGAGATTACCGAAGCGGAGACAAGCTTCAAGCGACGCGCCGCGAATATATTGATGGAGGAAGCCCGCATCAAAACTGTCGCCTGCTCCGATTGAATCGACGGCCGGTGTCGGAAACGGTGACGATACAACTTCGACGTCACCGTGTTTTGCGACCGCGCCTTTTTCACCGCGCTTCATAGCGACAAGCGGCACGAGTTTCGCAAGCGTTTCGAGCGCGGCTTCCGGCGTGGCGGCGTTGGCCAGGCGACACGCCTCGCTCTCATTGGGCAGAAGGACATCAAGATGTTCAAAGATCTCTTTGTCCAAATCCCACCGGCCATCTGGGTCGTCATTGGTGTCGAGCGAAGTCGTCAGCCCGGCCTGTTTCGCGAGCCGAAATAGTTCGGCGACCCGGGGCCGCAGGGCTCGCTGGAGAAATAAAGAAGAAATGTGTAAATGGCGCGCACTGAAAACAAGATCGAGGTCGAGATCTTCGAAGCGCATATCCGCCATCACGCCAGGAAACGTAAGAATATAGCGCTTCACCGGCCGCGGAAGAATCACGGTGAGCCCGGTTTGCTTATCGGGAAATTTGCGTATGGCGGACACATCGGTACCGCTCTCGGCCAGCCGGCTCAGGCATAGTTCGCCAAGCGCGTCGGCTCCGATAGCGGAATGAAATGCGACGCTGTTGCAGAGCAACGCAAGATTGTGGGCAAAGATTGCCGACGAACTGCCAAGCGTGAGTCGCATGTCGGATGCGATGTGTTCGCGGTCAAGCTCGAACTCCGGCGGAAGGCCGTAGAGAACAAGATCGAGATTCAACTCGCCGACAACGCTGAAATCGAATTTGCGCGAAGAAGTCATGAAATTGATTGGGCGGCTTTAGTCGAGAATGACGACCCGGCTCAGATTTTTCGGCTCGTCGGGATTGAACCCTTTTTTTACGCCAGTGTGAAAACCGAGAAGCTGCGCCGGAACAAGAAACGGAGCCATTAGCGCAAGCTCCGGAACATTCGCCTCAAGTTCAATCAACAGGTCGACGGAGCCACGGATTGAATCCGGCGCACGATTGCAAACCGCGACAATTGTTCCGCCAAGCTCTTTCATCTCGACAAGAACTTCGCTTTCGGCTTGCATGGCCGAGTCGCTCAAGAAAAATGTGAGGCACGTTTCCGGCGCGACGATTGATTTCGGGCCGTGACGGAATTCCAACGTGTGATACGGCTGCGCATACGAGCACGACATCTCCGTCACTTTGAGCGCCGCTTCACGCACCACGGGGAAGAACGGCCCCTGAGCGAGGTAGATATAGTCAGCGAACGTATGCTTCGCCACGAACGATTCGATGCGCTCGTTCATTGCTTGAATCTTGGAGCCAAGCGCCGTCGACACGTTTTCGACGCCCGATGCCGAAGGGGAATCACCGCGCTGCGATTCTGAGAGCCCAGCGAGAAGCTGGAGCATGGAAGTGAAGGAACGCGTCATGACCATGCTGTTCTCGTCCGCGGCGGGGAGCGCGACGGTAAGGTCACAGAATTTCGAAAGCTCGGAGTCAACGGCACAAGTGATACCAATGGTCGGCAAATGCAGCTTGTTCGTCAGAAAATCGGCGGCGCGCACCGCTTCGGAAGTTTTTCCGGAACGAGAGATGACGACGACATGCAAATCCGGGACGTCGAGCTGGCATAATTTCGGGAACAGGAGCAATTCCGACGCAGGAAGGGCGCGAGTGCGGCGGCCAGTAATAGACGTCCACGCTGCCGCTGCAGATTCCGCGAGATACAGGCTCGAGCCGCATCCGACGAATAAAATTTCCTTGGCCGCGGCGAGCCGCGCCGCAGCGGACTTGAATGCGGAATCAGACGCGAGCTGGCGCCGACAGGCTATCCATATTTCAGGCTGAGAGAGAATCTCGGCAAGAGTGTGGACGCTGCGGACCGGCGTACTCGGAGCGGACATTTCGTTTCCTCGACGATTGAGATGAAGGCAACTTCTGGTTCGATGGACAGTAAGTTTAGAACATTTTGTTGCTTTATTTTTTTGAAGGCTGTTCGGGGCCGGCCGGTTTAAGGGTCCGGCATAAATGTTTCGACATGGATCTGGCTTCTGAATTTGTTCATGACATTTTTGTCGATGGCGCCGGGCGAATCCGCGAGGCAGTTCGCGGTAGCACAGGCGGCGGCGGTTCGAAGGGCATTCTCGGACGAGGAGCCGGCCGACAACGCAAATGCGAAGCCGGCGAGTGCGGCGTCACCACACCCGACGGTTGATTTTGGGGTCAGTGGGACGGCGGGCGCAAAAAGCCCCGGTACGCTTTTCCCGGGAGCGTAAATCATCCCGTCTGCACCGAGGCTGATCGCCGCACTGCACGCACCCAGTGAGAGAAATTGGGAAAGCGCGTTGGCAAAGGATTCGCGCGAGGTGATTTTTACACCGAGCGCGGTGGCGGCTTCGTCCTGATTGGGCTTAACGAAATCGGGATGCGAGGCGAGCGCAAGTTTTAGAGGTTCGCCGCTGGTGTCAAGGAAAGTACGGCAGCCTGCGGCGCGCGCTGCGGCAATGAGATTGGCGTAAAAATTGTTTGGGGCACCGTCGGGGAGGCTGCCAGAGAAAATCACGGTAGTGGATTCCCTGCCTTTTTCGAACAGTTCATTACAGGCGCGTTCGAACGCGGACAGTTCGGCAGCGGAAACGGGCGAGCCTGGTTCGCGAATTTCGGTCACGACGCCAGCTTCGTCAATAATTTCAACATTGGTACGCGTGTCCCCAATCTGCGGGACAGGATGAGCATCGATTCCAAGTTTTTTCAATCCGGCAAGTAGTTCGGCTCCAGTCGAGCCGCCACACAGGCCGATCCAAAACGGTTCGGCGCCGAGTGCTTTCAAGGCCATGGCGACGTGCGTGGATTTGCCTCCGGGAAACGCTTGCACAGTTTTAGCGCGATGAATTTCTCCGGGACTAAGCGCGGGGAGAGTCATGCGCTTGTCGATGGCCGGATTTGGGCTGACGCAGAGAAACATGACGGGAGGCCTAGTTCGTCCCTTCTGAGAAGGAACGCTGCGCATTCCAGGGACGCGCCCCGGCCAGGCGTGTGTTCACATTTTCGATATTCTTTACGCCTTGATCGCTGAGCCAGGCGTCGAGCGCGGCTTCGCCATGCTGGACGAAAGCTGACACGCCGTCCTGCCATGTGGCTCGTCCGCAGAGGACACCTGAGAACGCCGAGCCGGCTTCCGCAGCGATTGCGAGAGCGTCGGCGAAGGTTTCGTTCGAAACGCCTTCGGACAAATAAATAAATGGAAGCGAACAGGCATCGGAAGCGCGCCGAAAATGAGCGGCGGCTTCCTGTCGAGTGTAAAGCGACTTGTCCTTTGCGACTCCGGCGGATTGTACGAAGGCCATGTTCACGGGGACACCGACTTTGATGACGTCGACGGAGTAACGGGGGCTGCAAAACTCCTCGACGGAACGCACGACGACGTCGGGTTTGATGCGGGCAAATTCTGGACCCTTTTCGTCCATCTCGTCGTGGTAGCTGACGAGTTCCAGAAAAAAGGGAATGTCGGAAGCGGAACATTCCTGGCCGATGCGTTCAACCCACGCATATTTCTGCGCGTTGATCGCGGAGGCACTGAACGGCGAATAATAAAGAAGGACTTTGACAGCATCCGCACCGAGGGCGCGAAGTTTTGCGACGGAGAATCCATCGAGAAGGCGGGGGAGGCGTCCGGGAATGGATTTGTCGTAACCGGTCTGCTCGTAGGCGAGCAGGAGCCCGGCGCTGGGAGCGCGCGCAGCCGCGGCGGGGAGGCCTAATTCCGGATCGAGGAGAATGGCGCTAGCGTGGGGCGTTAGAATCCGACTGACGTGAGACTTGAAATTTGCGAGCAGGTCAGCCGGAATTTCATCGGCCGCGCGGCCGGACGCTTTTGCAAAAAGTTTGCGAATGGCGCTGCGCTGATCGATAGCCAGGGCCGCGATGATGCCGCGATCAGTAGAAAGGGCCGCGAGACCCTTTTGCTTGCCCGGTGAAAGCGTCACGCGTGTCTCCCTGAGGTGGCCACTGGCAAAAGAAAGAGTTTACTTGGAGTCATTGAGCCAGGCCACCGCTCCGCGATCGAATGGCGGCAAATGAAAGATTAGCTGGCCGCCGAGCCGCTCCCCCTGAAGAATCTGCTCGGCCCCCAGAAAAGGGGCAAAAGTGAGCGTGGCAGAGGGGCCTGCAGTAACGACGATTCGTGCGGCGCTTTCGGGCGTGGGACGGACATTTTTATGGGGGACAATGCCCGCAAAATTGGAAAGAAAAACGTGGAGTTTGCCGTCTACGCGGGCTGCGTACGAAACGACGTATGGCGAGGCTTCGACGCGGAGATCGTGATCCTGGGGAAGCGTATCAAGTAGTTCGAGATTCAGCGATTGCGAAGCTTGCATGAAGTCCTTCTCCAAACGCGCAAGATGAGCGGCACCGGGCGACGAAGCCGAGCGGGTGATTTGCGGGGAATCCGGCAAGTTTGTCGAATCGGCGCCGGTGATGAAAAGGCGTCCGCCATGGCTTGTGAAACCGTTGAGTTGATCTTTCTCGCTGGAGGAAACTTGCGAAACATCGGGGAGGATCAGCGCCGGACCTCGAAACGAGGAGAGCGTGCGCGGGGTGACGATTTGGAATTCGCGGTGCGACTGGAGCAAGAGCAAGACGGTGCCGCGGAAGGAGGGCAGGAAATGCGCGGCGGCGTAATTGCGAGAAGCGGGAGAAAAATAGACGCCGATGGGATGAATGGGTGTGCGCGGGTGGTACAGGGCGTTTTGGTAGCGCTCGATCCAAAGGAAAATTTCGGTGCGGGTTGCGGCATCATTCGAACCGGCCATGGAGTGGCCGGGCGCGTCCCAAAAATTGACACCGGCCATGATTTGCGAGGACGCGAGGGTTTTCATCGCCTCGCGCGCGTCGACAGCCTTGTCGCCGTCCCAGGAATAGTTCAGGAGCCAAGTGGCTTTGCCTTGCGCGAAGGCACGGAACGATGACATGCCGACTTGATAGAGAAGCCAGTCGAGTTGCGTGCGGGAACCCGCCATGTGGTCGCCACTGCCAAATTCGTATTCGTGGGCGACGGCGTCAACGACGCCATAAAGTTGATAAACGTCGGCGCCGACGCGAACTGCTTCTTCCTCGATGCCGGGGTAAATCTCGGGAATCACCATAATGGAGGGATTGAGGCGGCGGGCGTTTTCGCGAATTTCGCGCAGGAAATCCGTGAATGTGGCAATGCGGAAGTCGATCCACTTACGGAAGTTGGGATCGGCGAAATCGCCGAGCTTTAAATCCTTACGCGCGTCGAGATTGGTTTGCTGTTTGAAAGCTGCGACGGTGAAATCGTCGAAGCTGGCCCAGGTATCTTCCCAGCCGTCGAAATGGGTCATCCAATAAGGGATATCGACGTAAATGCCGTCGATTCCGGTGGCGGCGATTTGGCGGACGCGTTCCATATATTGTTTGCGCCAGGGTTCGGCGTACGGGCTAATCCAGACATCTTCGTCGCCTTCGCGAATCCAGAACGCAGCGCCACCGGTGAAGACGGCAGGTTCGCCAGTGATTTTGCGCTGAAGCCAATCGGGATGATCTTTGACGACCGAGTGCGCGGCTTTGTCGGCATTGGCAGTGATGCATTCGGTGCCAGCGATGTAGACGAAGGCTTTGTTGCCGGCTTGGTGCGCTTTTTCGGCAACGGATTTGATGGCGGCTAGTTTTTCGGTTGGGTCGAGAAAACTTTCGTAACGACCAGGAATGTCGTTGTCAACTTCGATGCCGAAGACGTGGGTGGTTGTGGCGTCGCTAACGATTTTGGCTGAATTGGTCGGCGAAAGGCCGTAGGCGCCGACACGAACAAAGTGTGTCCAGTTTTGTTGCGGGTCGTCGGCACGCAAAGGTATGGCGAGACAGATTGCGGACACTGCCGCGATGCTAAGCCAGACTTTCGCGCGCGATTTCATGTGGCGCCCTAGAATTCGAAACGAACGCCGATTTGCGTGTGGCGCGGCGAACCGAGGGTACTGGTGACCATTCCGAACTGTGAGTCACCAAACGACGTGTTCGGCGGAGCGAAGCGCGGCGTGTTGGTGAAATTAAAGAACTCGCCGCGAATCTGGAGCTTCATGCCCTCGCGAATCGTGAATTCCTTGCTGAAAGAGAGATCGGAATTGTGGATTCCGTTGCTGCGGAGATTGGAGAAGTAGCGGGGTGCGTTACCAGGAACCTGATCGCCCGGATCTCCAAAACAGGAAGCGTTGAGAATAGGCTGTCCAGTTGCTGCGGCCTGGTGATAGCTGATGCCCGTGGTCAGTTGCGGGCAGAGCACGTCCGGTCTCTGAGAGCCGTCCGCAAGCCGAGCATCGAGGATGCCAAGCGTAAGCGGTGTGCCCGTCTGAAAAGTAAGAATCGTCGAGACAGACCAGCCGCCAACGACGGCGTCGAGCGCACGACTCATGTCGCTGCCGATCCAGCGGCCGCGGCCAACGGGAACATCAACGATGGTTGCGAGAGCGAGTCGGTGGGTTGCGTCATTTGCGCTGATGGCGTGCTCGGCCTTGAGATTATCTAGCACTTGCGGATTGCCCGAGCTGAGCAGGCCAGTGATGAACGAGTTCGCGCCGGCCGAAGAGTTGTCCGTTGATTTGGCGAGCGTGTAGTTGCCCTCGAAACTGACGTAGTGGCTAGGGCGCTTTTGGAAACGGATTTGAAGTGAATTATAGAGGGCTTCGGCACTGAGACGAGTGAGGCCGGCAAAGGGGCCGTCGAATTGGGGGAATGGGCGCAACAGATTAATCAGCGGGATGGTGGCGTCGTTGTAGATGGAGGTTGGTTCGTTAAAGATTGCGGTTGGCCCCGTAAATAAAGATTGGAAAGGATTCGAAACCTGCATGTTAAGACAGTCTGAGGGGCCAAGACCCTGCGTGGCACAATCGGTTTCATTGCCCGCGACGATTTGTTGGCGGATCGAAGACGGCAGAAAATTGCGATTGGCAGTGCCGGAGAACGAACTATAGGGCAAGTGCGTGCTGCGGCTTGCGGAATAATCCGCACCAATAACGATTTGCCAGGGGAAAAGATGCTGAACACCTAGATTCCACTGGTAGATTTCGGCGTTGCGAGCCTCGCCGGTATCGAGACTGTTGTTATTCGGCAATCCCCATAGCGCAAGGGCGCCATACTTTTGGTCTTGTGGTAGCGGAAGTCCGTCGGGAAAAGGATTCGAAAGCGTTGCGAATCGCGTTTGAAAATTATCTTTGGTAAAACGAATAGGAGAAAAATTGCCGAAGGCTGTGCCGGTGAACTGAAAGTTGGTGGCGACGTTGAGACCGTAATAAACGCCGGCGCCGCCGCGAACGACGGTGCTGGGATTCACGGCGTAGGCAAAGCCGATGCGCGGCGCCCAATTGTTGCGGTCGACGGGAACGTTGCGATGATCGCCGCCGGCAAACACCGTGGTTCCGAGCAAAGCCGAGTTCGTTGACAACACTCCCGGAACGTCGATGGGCACGGTGATGCCGCTATTTCCAGTGAAGTTGCTAAATTGGATTTTGTTGTTGCGCTCCGTATAGGGAGTACTCCATTCGTAGCGCAGACCAAGATTAAGTGTCAGCTTCGAGGTAATTTTCCAATCGTCCTGGAAGAAGAATGCTGTTTCTTTTGATTTATTCGCGACGGCAGGGTTGATTGCATAAAAAGAATCCGTATCTCCATAGCCGAGAAGGAGGCTGGCGAACGAATTGCCTTGATCCGAATTGCCCCCGCCGACGATCTGTTCGGTCACGCTCTGAGCGAAGTGAAAGAAACCGGTGGGCGGATTGGGTTGATGGAAATTATTGAAGAAGAGGCGCTGTTCGCCGCCAAATTTGAAAACGTGGCGGCCTTTCACCCAAGAGAGCGAAGAATTGTACGAGTAAAGGGTGTGCGCGAATTGCGTGTCCGTGCAGCACTGGTTGAACAGCGACGTTGCATTGTTGTCCATCTGAATTACGGGAATGCGGGACGTGCCATTTTCCTCGCCCAGAATGGCAGGAAATCCAACGCTCTGGAGAGTCGGATAATTCTCGGTCACGGGCGAAACGGCACGATCAATCGTCAGGCGACTGGTCAACACTGCTGTGGGAGTGATGCTCCAGTTGTCTTCGAGCGCAGCATTGTGGACGTCCGTGGAAAACGCGAAGCCATCGTTAAAATCACCGTCGCCAAAGATGGTGGGAACACTGCCTTCGTCGTGATGATTGCTGTAGCGGGCGGAAATGTGATTTCTTTCGGAGAAATGATGGTCCACTTTTATGTCGTATTGGCGGGCAGAGAATTTGGACAAACTGGCAGCGTGAAAATTGAAATCGCCGGGTGCGGCATTCGGATCCGTCGGCTGAGGGTACAAATTGATGATGGCTTGACCAATAGGGTCGATGAGATTTGGGTCGATCAGGTTAGGAACCGTGAAATCATTCCGCTGCGTTTGACCTTGGGCATTGGTGAAAACACTGAAGGGATTAAAGACGGGCTGCAGACTGTTCCGGAAGTCGCCCTGGCGTTCGAGGGCCGTTGGAACGAAAGCATCGATGTGCACCGGGTCGTTCTGACGGATTTTTTCGAAATCGACAAAGAAAAAAGTTTTTTCCTTCTTGATAGGCCCGCCAAGAGAAAAGCCATACTGGTCTCTCAGATGGTCGGGTTTGGCGATGCCCTGCGCGTTGTTGAAAAATTCGTTGGCATCGAGCGCCGAACGCTGGCCGAACCACCAACCACTGCCGTGAAATTTGTTGCCGCCTTCCTTCAGGACAATGTTGACGACCGTGCCGCCATTGTTGCCGAACTCTGAAGAGAAGCTGTTGTTTTCGACTTTGAACTCCTGGACGATTTCGACGGATGGCTGGTAGTAGACGTTCGTCGTTGCGCCTTCGCCTTGCTCTGGTGCGCTTGTAAGGGCGCCGTCAACGCGAACTTCCGCGGTAGAGTTGCGCTGGCCATTCGAAACGAAATTTGTGCCCGACGGGTACGAGTCTTCAGTGCCCTGGCCGGCAGTCTCCGTTACGCCGCCCGCGAGAAAGACCAAACCGAAAAAGCTGCGATTGGGCAGGGGAATATCGCGGACATACTCGTTGGTGACATCGGTACCGAGCGACGCGTCAGCCGTGTCGAGGAGCGGCGCTTGCGTCGTGACAGTAATGCTGGCGGAGACGCTGCCCGGCGTGACGGTAACGTCGAGCGTGGCGCGCTGATTGACGGCGAGTACCAGGCCTTTGCGTTCGACGGCCGAGAAATTGTTAGCCTCAACGCGGAAGGTATACGTCGCAGGCCGAAGGCCGGTGAAGACGTACGCTCCGCGATCGTCGGTAATGGCAGTGACGGGGATATTGGTGGCGTCGTCGGTAATGATGACCTTTGCGCCGGGGACTACTCCTCCGGATGTGTCGGTGACGGTGCCCGAAAGTTGGGCTGTGTAGTTGGCTTGAGCGTGCAGCAAGTACGGCGCTGCGAGGAGAATCAGGATTGCGAGTAGCGAACGGTGTGGCGACATGAGGGCCTCCAGGGACACTTTGCCGGGTAGAACCGGCGACTTACGCTTTACTTCTTTTACTTTCTATTTCTTTCCAAGTCAAGGAAAGAGATTTCGACGGGTGAGCCACCGGATGGGATTCAGACTAAGGTGACTTCGACTTCAGCGTCGCGGAGGGATTTGAGATCGTGGCGGGAGATGCCTCGGTCGGTGATCGCTTCATGTACCGACGAAACCGGCATGATGAGCGAGAGACTGCGGCGGCCGAATTTGGATGAATCGCAGACGATGATGGTGCGGCGCGCCGCTTCGGACATGGCGCGATTGACACGCGCTTCCAATTGATTGGGCGTGGTGAGGCCATAACTCACATCGAAGCCATCGACGGCGAGGAAGAGCATGTCCGCGCTCAATTTGCGGAGCGATTCCTCAGCAAGCGGACCAACGAGCGAGAAGGAATTCTTGCGGAGCGTACCGCCGGTGAGAATTACCTCCGCGCTGCTGCCCTCCAATTCCGCGGCGATATTCGTAGCGTTGGTGATGATCGTGATGCCTCGAATTTGCCGGCAGCCGCGCGCGATGGCGGTGGTGGTGGTGCCGGAGTCGAGGATAATGACCTGGCCGGGGCGTATCATGCGTACGGCAGCGGCAGCGATACGAAGTTTTTCTTGTTTGTGCAGGCGCTCTTTTTCCTGAAGCGTTTGATCTTGCAAAGCGCCGGTTCTAATGGGAAGCGCGCCGCCGTGCGTGCGCTCGAGCAGACCCTGGTGGTGCAGAGATTCGAGGTCTTTGCGAATCGTGATCAGCGAAGTGTGGAAGCGCCGGGCGAGGTCGCGGACAAGGACGCGGCCGTCGGTACGAAGTAGTTCAAGAATCTCGCGGCGACGTTCCTCGCTGAGCATTGAGGGCTCCAAAGGTATGGGGTTTCGTTTTGCTTCGTTTGACTTTGGCAGAGTTTCGAATTTTTCACAAGAAAAAGTGACTGAACGCAAGGAGACGGTGGGCGCTTCGAAAAAAGAGGAGAAAAATGGTCGGGGCGAGTGGATTTGAACCACCGGCCTCCTGCTCCCGAAGCAGGCGCGCTAGCCAGGCTGCGCTACGCCCCGACAACCGACACGGCAAACTCGAGGGCTTACCGCGGGAATAGATAGGTTAGCACATTGGAGGCCGAAAACAGAGCCGCCGGAGTGCTTGCGCTCTCCGGCGACCAGACGGAACGGGATGTCGTTCTTGCCCCTAGAATTCGTAGCGCAACGCGAACTGCATTACGCGGGGATTCGTCAGCAAACCGGTGTAGTTGCCGAACGTGGACGAAATATCCAGTTCCGGCGCGACCGATTGGACGTCAAAACGGGTCGTGTTCGTAACGTTGAACACCTCCCACCGGAACTGAAGTGATTGCGATTCAGCCCAGGGCATCTTCCAGCGCTTGGCGAGTCCCATGTCGATATTAAAGAAGCCTTGACCACGTATCTGGTTGCGTGCGCCAGAGTCGCCCGGGAACGGAGCTGTGAACGAATTGATGGCGGCCGGACCATTCTTGAAGATACTGACGGTACCGTCCGGATTCTTGAACGTGCCGGTCTGGACCGGCCCGGTCAAAAAGGCGTTTCCGCCGAGTTGCCAGTTGGTCGGCCAGTTAAATCCCCCGAACACGTTCAACGGCAATCCGCTGGTCATACGGTAAAGGCCGGAAAGCTGCCAGCCGCCGATGATGGCTTCGAGCGCGCCGTGCGCGTTGCTCCCGAGCGCCTTGCCCTTGCCGAAAGGAAGTTCCGCGATCCAGTTGGCGTTGAATTGATGTTTGGCGTCGTAATCGGAGACGCCACGCATCGCTCCCGGATCCCAGGAATTGATGATCTGCCCGCCCAATCCACCCCACGCGCCAATTCGGGTCGCGTCGGAGGAGATGTCGATGGATTTGGAGAACGTGTAGTTAAAGTCGAACTGAACGCCATGAGACATCGGATGGCGGAAGTTTACTTGCAATGCGTTGTAGCTGGCGTTGGTATTCGAACGCCACGCATAGAGCGACGAGTATTGCGCGTTAAAAAATGTGTTCGGCCCACCCGACGCAAAGAAGCGGGGGTTACACGCTGGTTGTCCGGTCTGACCGCAAGTCGAAATGTTGTTAAAATCCCGGATGCCTGAGTAATCCAAAACGAATAGTGCCGTGGTTTCGTTCAAACTAAAGCCGCAAAACAGATCGTAGGCGGCCATAAGCGGATCGGTCGTCCCCATCACTATGTGGTTGCCGCTCGAGTTTAGCGACGTGCACCGACTCATGCGGTAGGCTCCGCCCTGCCCTCCGTTCCCTGCATTGGGTCCCTCGAGCGGCTGGAGCATGTCCGCCCAGTATTGTTTGACGTTTGCCGGCACCATCGAGTCCGTGAAGCTATCCGAAGGCAAACCCGTCCGGTAAACTTTCGCAAGGGCAGTGGTGGCTTTGAAGTAATCCAAGCCCGACTTCTTGTCGAAGACGTCCAGCGGCATGGCCAAGTCTGATTGTGCCCAGAGCCAATGCGACATTCGGCCGACATAGGAGACCTCAAGATTGAACCCCCCTCGCAGTTGGCGCCCGACGGAAAAATCAAAGGTGTAAGAGTAGGGGGTTTTGATTCTGTTATCCAAGCCCCAAGTGATGGCGAACCCGCCCGTATCCAACGTGCTTGGAAACGTCTGCGGGAATTGGCCCGGAGGCGCCGGAAGCAGAATCTGCTGCGGAGGTGCGCCGCCGCACCCGAGATCTGTGGAAGGAATAACGTGCATGTCGGTCAAGCGGGGCGCGCAGTCGCCGCTCTCAATGCCGGCAGGATTGCTCAGGCCCGTGGACAAGCCGAACGAACCCGCCGAGTCAAAGGTTTGAAGGAGGCCCGAACCGTTGCGGTCATACACAACGGCAGCACCTGCCCGGATTACAGTCTTGTCGCCCTCGCCAAAGAGAGATTTGAGAAGACCCGAGTGCGGCCGCGGAGTCCATGCAAGGGCCAAGCGCGGGCCCAAGTCTTTCTTATTCCACTTGTAGAAGCCAGGCTTTCCTCCATTCGCCGGACCCGAAAGCTCAAACGAGACCAGGGGATCTTGGTTCGACGGGATGCCCTGCAGCATGTTTTGATGACGCTGGTCGAACCACTTTCCCAAATCAAGTTCCGTGCAAGTAGAACCTTGTAGCTGGCAAGGCGCAACCTGGAGGCCGTTGGTTTCCCACGGCGGTGAGGTAAGGGAGTACCGCAGACCAAAAGTAACCGTCAGATTCGGCCTGAACTTCCACGAATCCTGCGCGTACATTTCGTACGAATCCACAGCAAAGTGCCGGGTCACCGGGGCACCCTGCGCCAGTACGCTGCCATTTTTCAGGTAGTTATAGGTGGCGTCATCCTCCGTGACCATCCCGAGAAGGGCGATGAGCGGAAAGTCATAGGAGTTGGCGAAGCTACCGTCAACACCTGGAAATCCAGAAACACTTGGATCAAAAGCGGCTCCCGTCTGCGCAAAGCCCGACACATCCAGCCAAGATGCGTTGGTCACGCCGTCGCTGAAGGAGCTCTGCGTGCTGTCGCGTGGATTGCGGTAGCGTGAAATCGCGCCACCGAATTGCAGCGTATGCTTCCCTCGAGTCCAGGAAAGATCATCCGAAAAATTGTGGCTGGGAACCTGAAACGCCTGCGATCGCGTCACCCCCTGGCTGATTCCGCGCATGATAATGTACGTCTGGTCGGAGTCGCCTGAATTCCCGATACTCTCGCGGATAAATCCATACCGAAAGTTATTGACGACGCTGTTGGTTATCACCGAAGAGTAGTTGGCGATGAGTCCTCTGCTGTAGTCCAGGAGCGTATGCCTTGCATTGGTGTAGTTGAACAAGCTGCCCGTTGGGGAGGACGGCAAGTACTGGTCCTGAGGACTGGCCTCGTTGGCCAACGC
Organism: Candidatus Dormiibacterota bacterium; assembly: GCA_035577625.1. Classification (GTDB taxonomy): domain Bacteria; phylum Acidobacteriota; class Terriglobia; order Acidiferrales; family UBA7541; genus Acidiferrum. The sequence goes on along the minus strand of DATLVG010000066.1, from coordinate 5,780 downwards.
GCCGCTCAAAGAAAGATGCTGCTTGGCGTCCTTAGTAATGTTGTAATCCAGTTTTCCAATGTACCAGTACTTCTTGTCGGAGAGCGGCGAGGCAAAGCGAAATCCCGAATAATTGAATCCGTCACCCACAGAAGCATCGTTGGAATGCGGGAAAGTATTGAAGTAGGCCATCGCTGCGTTATTGACACCGATGCCCAACGGGTCCATCTGTTTTATTTCGTTGGGCCCCAATACCTGGTTGCCGGGGATTGCTGTATAGGCCTTTCCACTGACTCCAGTTACGGTATTCCCCGGGCAGGTCTGGGTATCCGGACTCCCGTCGGGAAGTGTCTGGCACAGGTACTGAACCACGCCATCGCGAAGTGAGTCGGTGGGAATTGTGCGCACGGCACTGGCCGCTTCCGCACGGCGCGTACCTTCGAAGTTCAAGAAGAAATAGAAGCGGTCCTTCAGAATGGGCCCCCCCACGGAACTGCCGAAGACGTTGCGGATGATCTTCGGCGGCACGTTCGGATTGCCCGCTTGCAATTCTGCTGACTTCACGAAGTAGTCGTTCGCGCTCGTATACGTATTGCGGTGGTATTCGTAGGCCGAACCGTGGAACGCATTCGTTCCGCTCTTGGTCACGAGAGCCACCTGCGCGCCGGACGAGCCGCCCTGGTCGGCATTGTAGTTCGTGGTTGTCACGCGAAACTCCTGCACCGAGTCCAGCGTCACCGGCAACACGGATTTAAAGGCATGACCGCCTGAGTCATTCACGGGCATGCCGTCCAAGCTGATGTTGCTCTGATCGCTGCGTGCGCCGTTGACCGCGCCGTTCCGGGTGTCGACGTCCTGATTGATGTCAGCGCGATTGCCGGTATACAAGACGCCCGCCTGCAGGCTGAGAAGGTCGGGCACGTTGCGGCCTTCCATCGGCAACTGCTTCACCTGATTTTCATTGAATGCGACGCCGAGCGAAGCGTCGGTAGTGTTGATCGCGACCGTCTGTGCGGAAACTTCGATGACTTCGGTAGCTGTTCCGATTTCGAGAGTGACGTTAATCGTGGCCGGCAAATTGACGGCGAGCTGAATATTTTTTTGCTCGTGGCGACGGAAATTCGGCGCTTCGACGTGCAGGCTGTATGTACCTGGCTGCAGCACGAGAAATTCGTACTCGCCGGCCGCGGTCGTAACGGTCTGACGTTCGAAGCCTTGGGCAGGATTCGACAGTTTAACTGTGGCGCCGGCAATCGCCGAGCCAGTTTTATCAGTAACGACGCCGCGAATGGCGGTCGTGCCGGTTTGCGCCAGACAAGCCGCAGCGAGGACCAGCATTAGGAAACCGAACTGAAATGCCTTACAAAAAATGGAAGACCACTTCATGAAATGCTCCTTTCGAGCACGCGGGCATGAATATTTAATAAGAAATGAAGCAGGAATAACTCGAGGAACTTCAGCCCGACCACATAGTGCGACGGCAAATCGTTCAACTTCGCCGGGCTCCACTCAAAGCCCCCGCATACCCCCACCACTCCCCGTCTAATTGAGCAAAGTTTTAGGACAGTACCATACGAAATGTCAAGAATAATTATGCGTCCGACAGGATAAGTTTTTTCTATTTATGAAGTTAGCTAGAAACTTTATCTAATTTTCATCTAAACGAAGAAGCTTCGCGCTGGTTATCGCCTTAATGCTACCGATAGAGTTGAGAATTGAAGCCGGAACTTCCCCGTCGAGGCGGACGAGGGCTACTGCTTCGGCTCCCCGGGCGGCTTCGCGACGGCCGAGCGCAAACGTGGCGATGTTAACCCCGAGCTTGCCTAAGGTGCTTCCCACCTGACCGATTACGCCCGGCTCATCCTGGTTGCGGAGATAGAGGATCGTTCCAGCGAGCTGCGCTTCGACGGGGATGCCATCAACGGCGAGAACGCGTGGCGAGCCGTCGTGTAGAACCGTTCCTTCTGCCGTAAAGCCGGGGTCGCCCGCCTTTTCCGATAGGGCGGAGACCTCCAGTGTATTGGGGAAACCAAGTTCGCGGCGACGAGTTTCTTCCTCAACGGTGAGGCCACGGGCAGCGGCAACGGCCGGTGCATTGACAACGTTCACCTTCTCATCCAGCACCGCGTTCAGGACGCCAGCAAGCACCGCGCTACGTAACAGGTGCGTGCCGACTTCAGCGACTTCGCCAGCGTAGCGGATGCGAATGCGGCCTGGGCGCGTCTGAGACGCTTGCGAGACGAGCGAGCCAAGTCGCTCGGCAAGTTCTAGGTACGGTCGCACGCGGCGGTACTGGTCGGCGGAAAGTGCCGGCAAGTTTACGGCGTTGCGAATAATCCCTTCGGCCAGGTAGTCGCGAATCTGGACGGCAACCTGCGTACCAACTTCCTCTTGCGCCTCTTGCGTGGAGCCGGCAATGTGCGGCGTGCCGATTACGTTCGGCAGGCCGATGAGCGGTGAATTCTTCGGTGGTTCTTCCACAAAGACGTCAAGGGCAGCGCCACCGAGGCGGCCGCTTTTCAATGCAGCAGCCAGGTCGGCTTCGTTAATGAGCTCGCCGCGGGCCGCATTCACGATGCGCGCGCCTTTCTTCATCTTCTCAATCGAAACCGCGTTGATCATGTTGGTCGTGGCGGGACTCAGCGCCGTATGAAGCGAAATGAAATCGCTCTCGGCGTAGAGCCTGTCGAGCGGAACCAGTTCGACCTGGAGCTCCTTCGCTGCGGTCTCGCTGATATATGGGTCGTACGCAACCACGCGCATATCGAAAGCTTCGGCGCGCGACGCGACTTCGCTGCCGATGCGACCCAAGCCAATGAGGCCGAGCGTTTTCCCACGAACTTCCGTGCCAGATGACGACTTCTCCCAGCGGCCCTCGCGCAAGGCCGAGTCCAGCTTCGGCACCTGCCTGGCCAGCGCCAGCAGCAGGGCAAACGTATGCTCCGCGACGCTGATAGCATTGCCGCCCGGAGTGCTCATCACCAGCACGCCGCGACGCGTCGCTTCCTGCAAATCGATGTTGTCCACGCCGACGCCCGCACGGCCAACCGCGCGAAGATGTGGCGCTTTGGCGAGCAAATCCGGCGTAACGCGCGTGGCGCTTCGCACGATAAGAGCATCGGCATCGGCAAGCTCGGCCCCAATCGTTTCCTTAGTTGTGACCACTACCTTCAGACCGGGTGTTTTCTTAAGGAGTTCTACTCCCCGCTCGCTGATTTTGTCGGCAACGATGACTTTCATGGCTTCCCTTCGGTTTTCGGCTGCAGGCCGCCCCACGTACGGACAGTCCCACGCTGGTATCTGAAACTAACCAACTTAAAGGGCGAAACGAGGAGTGTCAAATTAGAAGAAGAAATGGAGGGGGCCGCGCTCTGTTATAGTTTCTGCAGGAGAGCGTCGGCAATGAGTCTTAGCGAGACGATTCAGAAGGATATTGTGACGGCCATGAAGGCCAAGGACGAGATGAAGTTGAGCGTCCTGCGTATGGCAAAGGCGGCGATTCAGTTGAAAGAAGTGGAAAAGATGCGGAAGCTGGACGAGCAGGAGTCAATTCAGCTGCTGCAGACGCTTGTGAAACAGCGCAAGGAATCGATCGATCAGTTTGGAAAGGGCGGCCGTCAGGATTTAGTCGAGAAGGAGCAGAAAGAATTGACGCTGCTCGAAGCGTATTTGCCCGCTGGAGCTTCACAGACTGAGATGGAAGCGGCGGTCACGAAAGCGATCACCGAAACGGGCGCGAATTCGATCAAGCAAATGGGCGCGGTGGTGAAGGCAGCCAAGAACGCGCTCGAAGGCAAGACCGTTGACGGCAAAGCGCTCAGCGATTTGGTACGCGAGCGGCTTTCGAAGCTCGGCTGAACGGCGTCGCCTCAGATGGCTGCTGCCTCAAATCCCCAAAATCCCAATGCATTGGCGCTTGCTGTACTGCGAATTGCCGTCGGCGCCCTGTTCCTGATATTCGCCGAGTACAAAGTTTTCGGAACGCAGTTTACTTTGCACGGCGGATTTCAGTTCTGGATCAACCGATTTCTTGAAGACGGCGCGTACTCGTTCATGAAACCGATCCTAAAGAACTTCGTTTTGCCGCACGCTACGCCCCTGGCGTTTTTTGTCGCCTACGGTGAACTGGCAATCGGCATCTCGCTGGTGACGGGCATTCTTGTGCGCGTCGCCAGTTTCTTTGGGCTCATTTTCATGTTGAGCCTGCTATTCTCCGCGAACTATCCTGGCGCGCAAGCCCCGCTGTGGCAATACTTCGGCGCGTCACTGGACCACTCCGTTCTTGCACTTTGCTTTCTGGCATTTCTGATTGGGCGTGCGGACGCAGCATTGTCACTGGCGTCGCTTCGCAAGAAATCTTCGTCCGCTTGAGTTCGCTCTACGACTTCGGCTTAAGTACCGCTGTATTCCGCTCGTCTCCGGCAATCGCTCGATAAAACTTTTTCAGCTCGTCCATTTTCTCCAAAGGCACGCTCAGCTCTTTGATTTCAAACGACCGCGTGTATTTCAAAACATTTCCGACTGATTCCGTTCTGCTGTGATAGCTCGCAAAGCTGGAATCCAAATCCACGGGCGGCGGCAAATCGTCCACTACATAACCGTTCGGCATCTTGATTTCAAAAACGTCGGTGTCATGCCTAGGGCCATCAAACACCACGGGCAACTGCCTCGGCTCCTTGGTTTCCAGTAAACCGCTCCCTTTGATACCCATCAGGCGCGGTCGGACCAAGAGCAAGTCTCCGGCAGTTTTTGCGTAACGTCGCACAACAATTGAATAATCCAGGCCGAACGGCTTCATCGTATCTTGCAGACTCGACATCGTGGCCTTGGTTACAGAGAAATTGGCAAGAGACTGCGAGAGAATTCCTTCGATCACCTTCAACCGGTCGCCGTCCGTCGCGACACCCTTCATCCTGGCGCGCTCCGCAGCCGCCACGTCGCCTAGCCGGCTCTCAGTGAAATCTCCGCTCAAGTTGCCCTGTTCATCCAACGTCGCCAAGACGGTTCGATACACTCCGTTCAATCTGGCTGGCAACTTCGGCAGCTGATAAAGTTCGCCGCCATCTGGCTCGACTACCAATCCATAATTTTCCTGCAAAGCCCCACTCAGATTTCCGAAAGGAGTCAGTTCGTCCGTCGGGTCGAAGAAGAGCAACTTTCCTATTTTCGGATGCTGCACGGTCGCCACGAGCCTCGGGTCGTCTATTCCGTCGGGCAACTTGATCGCTATGATCGCGTGATCGAACGCACCGATTTGCGCCGGAGTTTTTGCATCCACTGAACCCCGCTCTGAGTTAATAATCACGTAATACGAATCGACCCCTATCTCCTTTAGCATCGCGCCCATTAACGTCGCTTTGTCCTTGCAATCTCCATAGTGGTGCTGAAACACCTCGGCCGCCGCATGCGGCTGAATTCCACCAATTCCCAATTCGATGGCGACGTATCGAACGTCCTGCTGAACAAATTTTCCCAAAGCCGCCATTTTGTCCACCGGAGATGTCACAGCTGACGTCAACGAAACAACCTTCTGCTTAATTTCAGGCGTCGTGTCCCGGCGCCCCTGTGCTAGGGCTGTGTACCACGTCCCCATTTCTTTCCAGTCCTTAAAGCTCCGGCTGCCACCGGCGCCTCCCGGTGGATAAAAAGTGACAATCATTTCGCCCGCCACCCCTGGCCAGGGCGGCATCATTTCTTCGGCGCGAATCGCTTTCACGTCGCTTACCGACCATTGCCACTGATTGCTTCCAGCTTGCGTCGGTTTGATTTCAGAATGGTTTCGCCAGACCGCTACGTATTCC